>NZ_APNF01000017.1:0-49771 GCF_040361235.1 Salinisphaera sp. S4-8
TAAAACACCCTATGACCCGGCCCTGGCTGCTCAAAATGCTTGATCGTCCAGACGGTATCTACGCGGCTGTCTTTTCGCCTTATTCGCGTGTATTCGTGGACTGTTTTTTTAAAGCCCTGGCGATGAGATCGGTCTGGCTGCGGCACGCGAAATTCGTCTTGCACATCCATTTCGCGGGCTGCGTTCTTTGTTGGATTACGCTGCGCTAATTCAACCTACGCGGCTGTAACGGCGCGACATGGGCCCGCTTGGCGGCCTGTCTTATTCGGCTCCGGCGACGCCCGGCAAGGCGCGCAAATGTATACTCGCGCCTTTGATTCGTTAGTGCCAATGCAACGCCAAGGGGCCGCGTGTGAGTTCCGAGATCGCCAAACCCATCGTTTTGTCCGGTATCCAGCCATCCGGCGAGCTCACGCTCGGTAACTATATCGGCGCGCTCAAGCACTGGGTGGCCATGCAGGACACCCACGACTGCCTGTTCGCGCTGGTGGACATGCATGCGATCACCGTACGCCAGGACCCGGCCGCGCTGCGCGAGCGCTGTCACGAGTTTCTGTGTCTGTATCTGGCTGCGGGCATCGACCCGGAGCGCGCGACCATGTTCGTGCAGTCGCACGTCCCGGCGCATGCGCAGCTGGCCTGGCTTTTGAACTGTCATACGTCGATGGGCGAGCTCAATCGCATGACCCAGTTCAAGGACAAGTCGGCCAAGAACGTCGACAACATCAACGCTGGCCTGTTCGACTACCCGGTGCTGATGGCCGCGGATATTCTGCTGTATCAGACCGATGCCGTGCCGGTGGGCAACGATCAGAAACAGCATCTGGAACTTGCCCGTAATCTGGCCGAGCGCTTCAATGCGCGCACCGGTGAAGACCTGTTTACCGTGCCCGAGCCGATCATCCCGGAAGTGGGCGCACGCATCATGAGTCTGGGCGATCCGACCGCGAAGATGTCGAAGTCTGACGATGTCGAGGCCAATGTCATCAAGCTACTCGACGAGCCCAAGCGCGTGGTCAAGAAGATCAAGCGCGCGGTGACCGATTCCGACGGCGAAATCCGTTTCGACGAGGCAGAAAAGCCGGGCGTGTCGAATCTGTTGTCGATTTATTCCGCGGTCACGGATGAAACCATCGCCGAGCTGGAAAACCGCTATGCGGGCCAAGGCTATGGCGCGCTCAAGGGCGATCTGGCCGATGCGGTGGTGGCGTTCCTGGAGCCGCTCCAGCAACGCTATGCCGAATACCGCGAAGACACCGCCGGCCTAGATGCGCTGCTGGCCCGGGGCGCGGCCGCAGCCCGCCAGCGCGCTGAGCCAACCCTGGAGCGCGCGTTCGCGTTGACCGGGTTCTTACCGTCGGCTTGATCTTGGGGGTGAAGTTCGGAAAGGCGGTCCGCAAATGAACGCGAATTAACGCAAATTAAGACAACGGTGAGCCGTGGGACGCGGCATGCGCTGTCGCTCGGTGAACCGCCTGCTTCAAGCCGTTGTTTTATTTGCGAACGTTTGTATTCGACAAACTGCGCCCGATAACCACTGAGCGAGCGATCATTGAGCGAACAGGCCATCGACGACCAATACACCCGGTCCGCCCCAGGCGAGCCGAGCGTGGCCGTGCGCGTCGCGGGCGAGCCGCTCGAACAGCTGCCGGAGGATCTGTATATCCCGCCGGATGCGCTGCGGGTGTTTCTGGAGACGTTCGAAGGTCCGCTCGATCTGTTGCTGTATCTGATCCGCAAGCAGAATCTGGATATCCTGGATATTCCGGTGCATACCATTGCGCATCAGTACATGACCTATATCGAGGTCATGCAGGAGATGGCGATCGAGCTGGCCGGCGAATACCTGCTCATGGCCGCCATGCTCGCCGAGATCAAGTCGCGCATGTTGCTGCCCAAGCCCACCGAGGAAGAAGAGGAGGGCGAGGACCCACGCGCGGAACTGGTGCGCCGGCTGCAGGAATACGAGCAGTTCAAACAGGCCGCCGAACAGCTGGACGAATGGCCGCGTGCGGGTCGCGATATCGCCGTGGTTCAGCATGGCCCGGAACGCCTGCATATCGAACGCCCGCAGCCGGAAACCGATCTGGCCGCGCTGCTGCATGCACTACACGACGTACTCACCCGCGCCGAACTGTTTACCGAGCACAAGATCGAGCGCGAGCCGCTGTCGGTACGCGAACACATGAGCCGTATTCTCGAACGCCTGGGCAACGGTCAGCCCTGTGCCTTCGTGGCCCTGGTGGAAAGCAGCGAAGGGCGCCTCGGCGTGGTCGTATCGTTTCTGGCGATTCTCGAACTGGCCCGCGAAGCGCTGATCGCCATCGACCAGGCCGAGCCCTACGCCCCGGTCGCGCTGCGCCTGGCCGGCCCGCGCCCCGAATGAATCTCGACAAAGAGCCGAGCCCGTGAACAACGATCCTTCCACCCAGCCCGATCCGCAGACCGATACGGTCGAGCGTGAGACCGAGCGCACCGACCCGAACGAGCCGGTACTGGCCGAATCCGTGCTGCGCTGTATCGAAGCGCTGCTCATGGCTGCGGATGCACCGCTGTCGGTTGACCAGATCGTACGGCTGCTGGAAACCACGCATGCGTTGGAGCGCGCCGACGTGCGCACCGGTATCGAGGCATTGCAGGCACGCTATGCCGACAGCGCCATGGATCTGGTCGAGGTCGCCAGCGGTTGGCGCTTTCAGGTGGGCGCCGATTATTCGTCGCTGGTGGCGCGGCTGTGGGAAGAACGGCCGCCGAAGCTATCTCGCGCCATGCTCGAAACGCTGGCGCTGATCTGCTATCGCCAGCCGATCGCGCGGTCCGACATCGAAGCCGTTCGCGGTGTGTCGGTGTCGTCGAACATCGTGAAAACGCTGCAGGAATTCGGCTGGATCAAGGTCGTGGGCTATCGCGATATGCCGGGGCGGCCTGCCTTGTTCGGCACCACGCCCCAGTTCCTGGATGATTTCGGCGTGACCCGACTGTCCGATCTGCCCAGCCTGCCCGAAATCCAGGATCTGGATGCCCTCGATGCCGCGCTCGCGCGTCTGCAGTCCGACAACGACGCCGATTTGGCCGACGATGCGCACGCGGACCAAGCGACACAGAGCCTGGCGCAAAACGACGACCAGCCGCCCGCCGAGGCAGACGAAACCTCGGATGGCGACGACGGTGCGGATGATGCAGGTCAACAGGCCGGCGACGCACGTCCGCCAGACTAGGGCAATAACGGCGTCGGCGCCTTGGAATCACAGCGCGCGCGCCCATTGTCGTCTCAGCAGTTTTCACGCCGTCGTGCCTGGCGCGACGATCCGTTTCAAGCTTTACAAGACCTCTCAACGCCATGGCCGCATTGAACTCCGAGCGTGTACTGAGCGTGCACCACTGGAACGATTCGCTGTTCAGCTTCACTACCACGCGCGATCGCGCACTGCGTTTTGAAAACGGTCAGTTCGTGATGATCGGCCTACAGCAGGAGAAAAAACCGCTGCTGCGCGCCTACAGCATCGTCTCGCCCAACTACGAAGACCATCTCGAGTTCTTCAGCATCAAGGTGCCCAACGGCCCGCTCACCTCGCAGTTGCAGCACCTGAAAGTGGGCGACGAGCTACTGGTCAGCCGCAAACCCACGGGCACACTGCTGATTAGCGATCTGCATCCGGGCCGCAATCTGTATCTGCTGTCCACGGGCACCGGGCTTGCGCCGTTTCTGTCGATCGTGCGCGATCCGGCCACCTACGAGCGCTTCGAGCGCGTGATCGTGCTGCACGGCGTGCGTTACGAAAACGATCTCGCCTACCACGAGCTGCTCTCGCAGACCCTGCCCAACGACGAACTGTTGGGCGAGATGGTCAGCGCGCAGATGCGCTACTACCCGGTCGTCAGCCGCGAGCCCTATCCGCACCACGGCCGGGTGACCGATCTGCTCGACCAGGGCCAGGTCTGCGAAGACCTCGACCTCGAGCCGCTGGACCCGAAACACGACCGTGCCATGATCTGCGGCAGCCCGGCCATGCTCGCCGACTCCGCCGCGCTGCTCGACGCCCGCGGCTTCGAAGTCTCACCGCATATCGGCGCCCCGGGCGACTACGTCATCGAACGCGCCTTCGTCGATAAATAGCTTCTTGATTATCTGGGTAACCCAGCTGGCTGTTCTCAAGCAAGCAGGTTGTCCGCGAATGAACGCGAAGAAAAGCAAATAAGGCAAAGACAGATCACTCGAAGTTCGGGTGATCGGATGTCCCCGCCGCTCGCCCAGCTTTGTACATAATCAAGTTAGTGCTTTAGAACAACTGGCCTTCGGCGAGACGTGAAAACGGCGCGAAGCGGTATTCATACCCGCTCAATCCAGCCGTAACCCCCCCAAATAATCTGTGCAATCGGCGTAATCTGCGGATAACCAAAACCGGCAGCTCGTCGACCTGGGCATTTCGGTTCGCAAAAATTATTAACCGCAGATCAACGCAGATTCACGCAGATCAATGACCGGCGAGCGTGGCGATCGTTGTCGACGAAACGCTGAGATACCACCGCAAAAGCGCACGTTCAAACACTTGCAGTCTCGCGCCCAAGGTTCGCCGCATTATCCTGCCCGGCCTTCGATCTGCGTTGCATCTGCGTCGATCTGCGGACAGCTCTTCGACTAGACGTGAAATCAGCGCGAAGCCGTATTCGTACCCGCTCGATCAGCCTTGCCCCCCGAGTAATCTGTGCAATCGGCGTAATCTGCGGATAACCAAAACCATCGGCCCGTTGATCTGCGCGGTTCGCAAGAACTATTAACCGCAGATCAACGCAGATTTACGCAGATCGTGATGGGCAAGGGTGGCGATCATTTTCGACGAAACGCCGAGATAACGCCGCAAAAGGCGCACGTTCAAACACCGGCATTCTCGCGCCCAAGGTTCCCCGCATTATTCTTCCCGGCCTTCGATCTGCGTTGCATCTGCGTCGATCTGCGGACAAGTCTTCGACTAGACGGGAAAACGGCGCGAAGTCGTATTCGTACCCGCTCAATCCAGCCGTGACCGCCCCACCAGAAAGATAATCTGTGCAATCTGCGTAATCTGCGGATAGCCTTCTTCGCCTTCGCCTTCGCCTTCGCCTTCGCCTTCGCCTTCGCCTTCGCCTTCGCCTTCGCCTTCGCCTTCGCCTTCGCCTTCGCCTTCGCCTTCGCCTTCGCCTTCGCCTTCGCCTTCGCCTTCGCCGAAGTCGGCCCCAACTTGAATCGCCCGGTTAAACTAGTGCATTCGCTCACCGGCGCCCACAGGAAGCCCCATGCCCGAACGTCTACAGAAGCTGCTTGCCAGTGCCGGCTATGGCTCGCGCCGTCAGCTCGAACAGGTTATCGAGGCCGGGCGTATACGTATCAATAACAAGGTGGCCACGCTTGGCGACAAGGCCGACGCGCGCGACGAGATCCGCATGGACGGCAAGCGCCTGAATCTGGACGAGCGCCTGAATACGCGTACGCGTGTGCTGGCTTACAAGAAGCACGTCGATCAGGTCGTCACCCGCAAGGACCCGGAAGGCCGGCCGACCATCTTCAAGAGCCTGCCCAAGATCAAGGCCGGGCGCTGGTTGGCCATCGGGCGCCTGGACGTGAACACCTCGGGTCTGCTGCTGGTGACCACCGACGGCGAACTCAAGCGCCGGCTCGAACACCCCAGCTACGAGATCGTGCGTAGTTACGCGGTACGGGTACGGGGCGAGGTGGACGACGCCATGATCGAGCGTTTGCTCGAAGGCGTGGAACTTGACGACGGCGTCGCCCGTTTCGATTCGATTCGTGTCGCCGACGATGCGCACAAGGCCAACCGCTGGTTCGAAGTGACCGTACGCCAGGGCCGTAATCGCGTGGTGCGCCGGCTGTGGGCCTCGCAGGGCGTGACGGTCTCCCGGCTCATGCGCATTGGCTTCGGTCCGGTCGCGCTGCCCAGTGGCGTCAAGGCCGGCGGTTGGCGCGAACTCGACCGCAAGGAAGTGCGCGAACTGGCAGCACTCGTCGACTTGCAACGCTAGGTGGCGAACGACGAGCCGAGTGCATCGACGCTACGCGAGTTCCACGATCGTCTGCGCGCAGCCTACGGGCCACAGCACTGGTGGCCGGTTCAGGACGCGGATAATCCGCGCTTCGAAATTCTCGTGGGCGCGGTGCTCACCCAGCATACGGCCTGGACCAATGTGGAAATGGCGATCGCCACGTTGCTTGAGGCCGGCCCCTTGCAAGCGCAGGCGCTGCTCGCCCACGAAGACCTACCGCAGCTGATTCGCCGCGCGGGACCGCACAACATCAAGGCCAAACGCCTGCGCGCACTGTGCACATGGTTCGTCGAGCAGGGCGGTTTCGACACGCTGCAAAAACGGGACAGCGCCACGCTGCGCCGTGAACTGCTGGCCCTGCACGGGATCGGCCATGAGACGGCAGACGTGATCCTGCTCTACGCCTTCCAACGCCCGGCATTCGTCGCGGATGCCTATGCCTTTCGCATCATGGAGCGTTACGGCTGGACGAGCGGTACACGCAATTACGAACGGCTGCGCCGGCGTATCGAACAGGCGGGTCCGGCGGGCGACGCCGCTTTCTACGACGAACTGCATGCGCTGATCGTCGCGCATGCCAAACAGCGCTGCCACAAGCGCAAGCCGGACTGCGAGCACTGTGTGCTTCACGATCGTTGTGATCACGGGCGGGCCACCATTGCTGGAGCCGAGCGCGCCGTATAGCCGTGTAGGTTGGCTTAGGCCGCAGGCCGTAAGCCAACAAGGGCGAGCACGGTTGCCGCTTTCGGAGCGTGCGAGCCTGAGCGGTCTTGTCGGCTGCGTTCTGTGTGGGATTACGCTTTGCTACTCCAACCTACGGCGCTTTGTTTTCGCGCCCTGAGGCTCTTCTCTTGTCGTCCGCAAATCTACGCGAATAGGCGCAAATGATGCAGTTTTGTAGGTCGGGTAGCCGTGTAGGTGGATGAGATGGATCCGCTCCTCCTAATCGGCGTCAATGCGCCAGACTGATGATTCAGACAACAGTCGAAAAGGAGCGGATCCATGCAACAGATTACGGAACTGGGTATCGACATCGCAAAGAACGTCTTCGAGCTGTGCGGTCTCAACGCCGCCCATGAGGTCGTCTACCGCAAGCGCGTGCGCCGGCGTCAGTTTCTGGCCACGGTGCTTAATCTCGACGCCAAGCGCATCTATATCGAAGCCTGCGGCAGCAGCCACCACTGGGCGCGCCAGCTGCAGCGCGAGAACCGGTCGGTGACGTTGCTGGCGCCGCATCAGGTCAAGCCGTTCAACACCGGCAACAAGAACGATGCCAACGACGCATTGGCCATCGCCGTGGCCGGCACCCAGGCCAAGATTCGCCCGGTGGCGATCAAAAGCTTCGAGCAACAGGATATTCAAGCGCTGCATCGGGTGCGCGAGCAGGTCAAGAAACAGCGCACCGAAGTCATCAACCAGGCCCGCGGCCTGCTGGCCGAGTATGGCCAGGTGCTGCCCGTGGGCGTCTCCGGTTTCCGCCGCGGCGTGCCGGAACTGCTGGAAGAGGCCGACAACGGCCTGACCGATCGCCTGCGCGCGCTGGTGGCCGATCTGTACGATCATTTTCATGCGCTCGAAGCGCGCATGCAGCAATACGATCGGGACATCAAGGCGCTGGCGAATCAGATCGACTTCTGTCGCCGGGCGATGTCGGTCGGCGGTATCGGAGCCCAGACTGCGACCGCCTTTTACGCTACGGTCGGCGATGCGGCGTTGTTTGACAACGGCCGGCAGGTCTCGGCGTGGGTGGGACTGGTGCCCAAACAGCATTCCAGCGGCGATCGCCAATGGCTGGGCTCGATTACCAAACGCGGCTCGCGCTATCTGCGCACGCTGCTGGTTCACGGCGCCCGTGCGCTGTTGACCCGGGTTGCGCATTTGCCGGGGCGACGTGGCGACTGGGTACGTCAACGCGTGGCGCGCAACGGGCGCAACAAGGCGGCCGTGGCGCTGGCGAACAAGAACGCCCGCATTCTCTGGGCGCGGATGGACAGCGGCGACCGCTATCGCGCGGCCTAAGCCATGCGGGTGCAGACGAACATCAAAGCCACACCCAGCAATAGCCAAGGGCTGTGTATGCACTGACAACCGATCACGCGGGGCCCTGAATCGGTCACCGCCACGTGTCGGCAATCGCGCCTGATGAACAACAGGGCAAACCGACGCCCTTGAAACGCCGACTAAGCCACAGGCCTGCGAGGCCGATAGATCGATTTTGCGCTCGGGCGTACGCATACTCATCAAGGCCCGGCACCCAAGGATGTGCCAACACCGAGGCCGAATATACGGACGCCGCCTGCTCTGTTGATGATCGAGGTTGCTTACCGGAGCGGATCCATATATGGCTTAGGCCGATAGGCCGTAAGCCAACACGGCCGATGCCACGGGTGCCGGGCCAAACCCCGCGAGTCGAAAACTCAGTTGCAAAGCATTCGATGACGGTGCGACCACTGCAAGCGGGCAACGTATGGCGGCCAGCGACGTCTTGAATTGCGCCGGCCGTATCAACACCTATCAGCTTCGTTCTTTGTTGGATTACGCTTCGCTAATCCAACCTGCGGCACTGACGGGGTGTGAATACAGGCAGGCGCGTTTTCGATCGCTCAAGGTCGCGTTTATGCGCGGACCCGCCTGCTTTTGTCTTCGGGTTCGCAAGCGCGCTCCACAAGCGCGAAGCCGATCCTAGGTTGCGATTGGCTGCCCGTCGGCACCGACGATCTGGCCGGTGGTGCCGCGTGCGTTTGCCGAGAGCAGGTGGACATAGGTATCGGCGGCGGCTTCGGGCGCTTGCGCGTTGGGGTCGTCGCTTGGAAAGGCCTTGGCGCGGAGCGGGGTCTTGCGCGGGCCGGGGTCGATGCCGTTGAAGCGCAGGCGTCCGCTTTGTTCGTGTTCGACGGCGAACATCTGCACGAGCGCGGCCAGCGCCGCCTTGCTGACGCCGTAGGCGCCCCAGAAGGCTTTGGGCGTGGCCGCCGCCTCGTCGAGCGTAAAGATCACCGAGGCATCGTCCACGGATTGCAGCAGCGGCAGGCAGATCTGGGTGAGGGTGAAGGCAGCGGTCAGGTTGATATGCATGATCCGCTGCCAGCCGTCGATCGGGTGCGTGGCCAGTGGCATGAGGCCGTCGAAACGGGCGGCCAGATGCACGATTCCGTCGAGACGGCCGCAGTCGGCGGCGATGCCGTCGACCAGGCGCTGGTAGTCGTCTTCGCCGGCGCGGGTCACGTCGAGCGGAAACAGCGCCGGTTCCGGGCTGCCGTCAGCAACGATGGTGTCGAAAACGGGGGTGAGCGTGCGTTCACGTCGGCCCAGCAGCACACACTCGGCACCGGCGGCGGCGACTGCGCGCGCCACCACGGCCCCCAGGCCGCCCCCGGCGCCGGTTATCAGAATCACGCGGTCGGCGAGCGGTTTCGAGTCGGAAGATACAGTCATTGGGTTGGGTCGTTGGCTCTCAAGTCGGATGGGCGCCGGCCACGGCCTGGGCGTCGAGTTGTTCGAGTGCGGCACGCAGGCCCGCCACGGTGTCGACCACGACATCGGCCTGCCAGCCGTGGATGTCGTCGCCGGGCGGAATATAGCCGTAGGCCACGCCAATCGTGGCCATGCCGGCGACGCGCCCGGCTTCGATATCGCGATCGGAATCGCCGATATAGACACAGCGCGTGGCATCCACGCCAATACGTTCGCAGGCCAGATACATTGGCGCCGGGTCGGGCTTGGCCACGCCCGCGGAATCACCGCCGATCACACACCCCGGCGGCGGGTCGAAATCCATATGCGTCATTAACGGCAGCGCGAGCGCTTCGAGTTTGTTGGTCACCACGCCCCAGGCCAGGCCGCTGTCGGCGAGCTGGCGTACGAATTCGCGCATGCCGTCGAAGGGCTGGGTGTCACGGGTCATGCGCGCGCGATAGGTCTCGATGAAACGGTCGTAGTTGGCACGATAGTCGGCATCCTCGGGGGTGAGATCGAGGCCCTTGCCGAGCATGCCGCGCCCGCCAAAGGAGCACATGCGTGCCAATTCGGATAGTGGCATGGCATCGAGCCCAAGCTCGGCGCGCATATCGTTGATCGCGCCGGCCAGGTCCGGGGCGGTATCGAGCAGGGTGCCGTCGAGATCGAACAGCACCGCATCGAAGGCCTGTAACTTCATGCCGGGCTCGCCGCGGGTTTGCGCGCGTGCAGGAAGTAATTCACGTCCGGGCTTTGCGCCAGGCTGGCCCGCCGGGTGAGCGGGTTGTAGTGCATGCCGGCGATCTCCGCGACTTCCAGATGGGCACGTCGGCACCAGGCACCCAGCTCCGACGGACGAATCAGCTTATTGTATTCGTGGGTGCCGCGCGGCAGCAGGCCGAGCACGTATTCGGCGCCGCCGATCGCCAGCAGCCAGGCCTTGGCGCTGCGGTTGATCGTGGAAAAGAACAGATGGCCGCCGGGGGCAGCGAGCATGGCGCAGTCGTCGACCACATAGGCCGGCGTATCGACATGTTCGAGCATTTCGTAGCACACCACGATGTCGAAGGCGCCCGGCGCTTCGCGCATGAGATCACCGCTGGAGATGCAGCGATAGTCGATATCCAGCTCGCTTTGTTCGGCGTGTGCCTTGGCTGCTTCGATGAGTTCGGGGGCCAGATCGAGCCCGGTCACCTGGGCGCCGCGCCGGGCCAGTGCTTCCGAAAGAATACCCGCGCCACAGCCGACATCGAGCACGCGCTTGCCGGCCAGCGGCGCACGCCGGTCGATGAAATCGGTGCGCAGCGGGTTGATATCGTGCAGCGGACGCATTTCGCCCGTCGTGTCCCACCAGTGGTCGGCGAGACGCCCGAATTTGGCCAGTTCGGCATTCTGGTCGCTTGTCATGAGGGCTTCCTTGCATGGCTGGACAGCCGTTGCTGCCATTCGGCGGCACGTACTGCGATATCGGCTTCGTCGAGCGTGGTCAGTTGGCGGTCGGCGAGCAGCCGTTGTCCGGCCACCCAGGTGTCGCTGACCTGTTCGCGGGACACGTTATAAACCAGAGCGGCGATCGGGTCGAAGACAGGCCGGGTTTCGAGCGCGTTGAGATCGATGGCGCACAGATCGGCCATCTTGCCCGGCTCGATGGAGCCGGTGGTGTCGGCGATGCCCAGGGCTTCGGCGCCGCCCATCGTGGCCATGCGCAGCACCGTGTCGGCACTGACTGCGGCGGCGTCATCGGCGGCGATCTTGCCGATGAAGGCCGCGGTGCGCATTTCGCCGATCATGTCCAGATCGTTGTTCGAGGCGGCGCCGTCGGTGCCGAGTGCCACATTGATGCCGGCATCGAGAAGCTTCTGCACCGGGCACAGCCCGCTGGCCAGCTTGAGATTGGACTCGGGCGAATGCAGCACATGCACGCCGTTACGCGCGCACAGCGCGATCTCTTCGTCGGTGAGCTGAGTCATGTGCACGGCCAGAAAGTTCGGCGTGAGCAGACCCAGATCGTCGAGACGCGCGAGCGGACGCTGGCCATTCTTTTCCTGCGCGTCGTTCACTTCGAACGCGGTTTCGTGAACATGCATATGCACCCGCAGATCCATTTCGTCGGCATAGGTACGGATCTTTTTGAGCGGCGCGTCGGACACGGTATAGGGCGCGTGCGGGGCAAACACGGTGGAAATGCGTTCATGGCCGCGCCAGGCGTCGCGCAGGGCCAGACCTTTTTGTAGATATTCGTCTGCGTTGGCCGCCCACACGGTGGGGAAGTCGATCACGATCATGCCGACGCTCGCGCGCATGCCCGCAGCTTCCACACGTTCCGCGACCACGTCGGGGAAGAAGTACATGTCGTTGAAGCAGGTCGTGCCGCCTCTGAGCATTTCCGCCATCGCCAGATCGGTGCCGTCGGCGACGAACTCGGGCGACATGAACTCGCCCTCGGTTGGCCAGATGTATTCGGTCAGCCACGGCATGAGCGGCATGTCGTCGGCGATGCCGCGCATGAGATTCATTGCCGCGTGGGTATGGGTGTTGATCAGCCCCGGGATGAGCAGGTGCGTGTCGCGCTCGATGACCTCGCGGGCATCAAAGCGCGTGCGCGCCTCGTCGCTGGGCAACACGGCTTCGATCAGGCCGTGGCGAATGGCCACGGCATGGTTTTCGAGCAGCCGGGCATTGCCGCTTAGCGGGGCCACCCAGCGGGCATGAATAAGGGTATCGATCTGGCGCATGGAAACAGGCGTTCAGTGGGGAGCGCGAACGCCCGACACTCTAGCGCAGTCAAGCGGTTTTGGCACACGCGCTGTGCTAACATGACCGGCTTTACGCGACGGCGCTGAACCGCGTCGGACGACCGGCGAACGCCGCCGGATTCGTGCCGACTCCCAGCCCGTGGAACCGCACCGACCGCGGCCTGTGTTGCAGGCTGCTTGAACGAAAACAACTCTATGGCCGACGTCGCAAAAGAGATTCTTTCGATCAACCTCGAAGACGAGATGCGCCAGTCGTATCTCGACTATGCCATGAGCGTGATCGTCGGGCGTGCGCTGCCCGATGTGCGCGACGGCCTCAAGCCCGTGCATCGGCGTGTGCTTTATGCCATGCGCGAGCTCGGCAACGACTGGAACAAGCCGTACAAGAAGTCGGCCCGCGTGGTCGGCGACGTCATCGGTAAATACCACCCGCATGGCGATTCGGCGGTCTACGACACGATCGTGCGTATGGCGCAGGATTTCTCCATGCGCTATGTGCTGGTCGATGGCCAGGGCAACTTCGGCTCCATTGACGGCGACGCGCCGGCGGCAATGCGCTATACCGAAGTGCGAATGGCGCGCCTCGCCCATGAAATTCTGGCCGATATCGAAAAGGATACGGTCGATTTCATTCCGAACTACGACGAATCCGAGTCCGAGCCGGCGGTTCTGCCCACGCGCCTGCCCAATCTGCTGGTCAACGGCGGCACCGGTATCGCGGTCGGCATGGCCACCAATATCCCGCCGCACAACCTCACCGAGGTGGTGAATGCGGTGCTGGCGGTCATGGACGACCCGCAGATCAGCATCGCCGGTCTGATGGAACACGTGCCGGGCCCGGATTTCCCCACCGCGGCCATGATCAACGGCGCCGACGGTATTCGCGAAGCCTATGAAACCGGGCGCGGGCGTATCTACATGCGGGCCCGTGCGCACTTCGAGGATGTCGACGAGCGCGGCAAGCAGTCCATCGTGGTCACCGAGCTGCCTTACCAGGTCAACAAGGCACGGCTGCTCGAAAAGATCGCCGAGCTGGTCAAGGACAAGCGCATCGAAGGCATTACCGAGTTGCGCGACGAGTCCGATAAGGACGGCATGCGCATGGTCGTCGAGCTGCGCCGCGGCGAAACCCCCGAGGTCGTGCTCAACAACCTGTATCGCCATTCGCAGATGCAGACCGTGTTCGGCATCAACATGGTGGCGCTGGACGACGGCCAGCCGCGCACGCTGAACCTCAAGCAGCTGCTGGAAGCCTTCATCCGCCATCGGCGCGAAGTCGTCACCCGGCGTACCCAGTACGAGCTGGCCAAGGCCCGTGCCCGTGCCCATGTGCTGGAAGGTCTGACCATCGCGCTGGCCAACATCGACGAGGTGATCGCGCTGATCAAGGCCTCCAGTGGCCCGGCCGAGGCGCGCGAAGCGCTGATCAATCGCGAATGGCCGCCGGGGCAGGTCGTGGACATGCTCGATCGCGCCGGTGCGGCCTCCTCGCGCCCGGCCGACCTGTCCAAGGCTTATGGCTTGCAGGACAACGGCAGCTACCGGCTGACCGAAACCCAGGCCCAGGCGATTCTCGATTTGCGTCTGCACCGGCTCACCGGCCTGGAGCAGAGCAAGATCATCGAGGAGTTCGAACAGCTGCTCGACAAGATCGCCGATTACATCGAGATTCTGTCCAATATGGACCGGCTGTTCGAGGTCATCCGCGAAGAGCTGGAAGCGATCCGTCGCGACTACGGCGACGAGCGCAAGACCGAAATCCTCGACAGCCATCTGGATCTGACCACGGCCGATCTGATCACCCCGGAAGATGTGGTGGTCACGCTCACCCACGAAGGCTATGTGAAGTCCCAGCCGCTGGATGCCTATCGCGCCCAGCGCCGAGGCGGGCGCGGCAAGTCGGCCACCCAGACCAAGGATGCCGACTTCATCGACAAGCTGTGGGTCGCGCACACCCACGACACGCTGCTGTGCTTTTCCTCGGCCGGCAAGGCGTACTGGCTCAAGGTCTATGAGCTGCCCAGCGCCGGGCGCGGCGCGCGCGGCAAGCCGATCGTCAACCTGCTGCCGCTGGAAAACGACGAGCGCATCTCCCAGGTGCTGCCGATCAAGGACTTCAACACCAGCGAGAACGTGTTCTTTGCCACCCGCAATGGCACGGTCAAGAAGACCGCGCTGGAGCAGTTCTCGCGCCCGCGCTCCAACGGCATCATCGCCATCGATTTGCGCGACGACGATGCCCTGGTGGGCGTGGATCTGACCGGCGGCGACGATCAGCTGATGCTGTTCTCCTCGGGCGGCAAGGTGATTCGTTTTGCCGAACAGGACGTGCGCGAAATGGGCCGCAACGCAGCGGGCGTACGCGGTATCCGTCTGCCCGAGGACGAAGCGGATGCGGCCGTAATCGCGCTCATCGTGGTGCGTGAAGGCGATATTCTCACGGTCACCGCGCAGGGCTATGGCAAGCGCACGCCGGTGGATGATTATCCGCTGCGTGGGCGTGGCGGCCAGGGCGTGCTCGCGCTCAAGCAGTCGGACAAGAGCGGTGCGGTCGTGGGCGCGACCCAGGTGCTCGAAGACGATGAAATCATGCTGATATCCAATATGGGTACGCTGATTCGCACGGCCGTGGCCGAAATCTCGGTGCTCGGGCGCAACACTCAGGGTGTGCGCATTATTCGGGTGGCCGACGATCAGCACCTGGTGGGCGTCGACCGTATCGTCACCGAGGATGACGAAGACGACGACAGCGACGACGACGCCAGTGACGTCGCGGCGTCCGGGCCTGGCGGCGATGACGCGCCGGCCGACGACGACAACAGTTCGGAACCTGGTGCGGACTAACGTTCGCGCCCCGTCGATTTCCAAAGGAGATTTGTTCTATGGCACGCGTCTATAACTTCAGTGCAGGGCCGGCCACGCTGCCGGTGGAAGTGCTCGAAAAAGCCCAGGCCGATCTGCTGGATTGGCAGGGCACCGGCATGTCCGTCATGGAAATGAGCCATCGTGGCGATGCGTTCGTCTCCATTGCCGAAAAAGCCACCCAGGATCTGCGCAAGTTGCTGAATGTGCCCGAAGGCTACAGCGTACTGTTCATGCAGGGCGGGGCCGCGGGCCAGTTCGCCGGCGTGCCGCTCAACCTCATGGGCCGTTCGCAGAAAGCCGATTACGTCGTCACTGGCAGCTGGAGCAAAAAGGCGGTCAAGGAAGCCGGTAAATACGGCGATGCCCAGGTCGCGGCTGATTCCTCGGTCGACGGCGCGTTCACGGATGTACCGCCGCGCGCGGACTGGCAGCTGCGCGACGATGCGGCCTATGTTCACTACACGCCCAACGAAACCATCGAGGGCATCGAGTTCCCGGATGTGCCCGATACCGGGGATGTGCCGCTGGTCGGCGACTGGTCGTCGGCGTTTTTGTCCAAGCCGATCGACGTATCCAAATACGGCGTGATCTATGCCGGCGCGCAGAAGAACGCCGGCCCGGCCGGGGTCACGATGGTGATCGTGCGCGACGACCTCATGGGTAATCCGTTGCCCGGCGTGCCCATGGTATTCGACTACAAGAAGCAGGCCGATGCCGACTCCATGCTCAACACGCCGCCGTGTTTCGCCTGGTACATGGCCGGGCTGACCTTCGAATGGATTCTGAACAACGGCGGCCTCGAAGGCATGGCCGAGCGCAATCAGCGCAAGGCCGACAAGCTGTACGGATTTATCGATAGTTCCGATTTCTACAGCAACCCGGTCGCACCGCATGCGCGGTCGAACATGAACGTGCCGTTTCTGCTGGCCAACGAGGAACTCAACAAGACGTTCCTCGCGCAGGCCGAGGAAGCCGGATTGTCCACGCTCAAGGGCCATCGGTCGGTCGGCGGCATGCGGGCGTCGATCTACAACGCCATGCCGGAAGCGGGCGTCGATGCGCTGATCGACTTCATGCGCGGCTTCGAAAAAGCCAACGGATAAGACATATCGATCCGCAGATTGCGCGGATCGCGCAGATTTGAAGGCCGGCCGTAACCATTGTTTATCGCGCTTCTTCAACCTGCGTGGTCTGTGAAATCTGCGGATAAGTTTTCAAAAGAATTCGCGGATAAAGGTTAGTTATGACGTTCAAGATTCAGACGCTGAACAATATTTCGGCCAAGGGGCTCGATCGCCTGCCGCGCGATCTGTACGAAATCGCCTCGGAAATGTCCAAGCCGGACGCCATCATCCTGCGTTCGCACAACATGCACGACATGGCCATCGCCGATTCCGTGCGTGCCATCGGCCGCGCCGGCGCGGGCGTGAACAACATTCCCGTCGCCGAAATGAGCAAGCGCGGCGTGCCGGTGTTCAATGCCCCCGGCGCGAATGCCAACGCCGTGAAGGAACTGGTGCTCGCCGGTATGCTGCTGGCCTCGCGCAATCTCATGAGCGCCTGGCGCTATGTCGAGGAACTCACCTCGACTGGCGAAGAGCTCAAGAAGGAAGTCGAAGCCGGCAAGAAACGCTTCAAGGGCGTGGAACTGCCCGGGCGCACCCTCGGCGTGGCCGGGCTCGGCGCCATCGGCGTGAACGTGGCCAACGCCGCACAGGCGCTGGGCATGAGCGTGCAGGGTTTCGACCCGGGTATTACCGTTAACAACGCCTGGCGTCTGGCCGCCAATGTCTCGCAGGCACTGTCCATCGACGAGCTGCTCTCGCGTTCCGACTATGTGTCGCTGCACGTGCCGCTGGTCGACGACACCCGCGGGCTGGTCGATGCCAAGCGGCTCAAGCTCATGCGCAAGGGCGCGGTGCTGCTCAACTTCTCGCGTGCCGAAATCGTGGATGAAGACGCCGTGCTCGCCGCGCTGGAAAACGGCCGTCTGAGCTACTACGTTTGCGACTTCCCCTCCGAGAAGCTGCGCGGGCACGATCGCGTGATCACGCTGCCGCACCTGGGGGCGTCGACCGACGAAGCCGAAGACAACAGCGCGATGATGATCGCCGACCAGCTGCGCGACTATCTGGAAATCGGCAACATCCGTAACTCGGTGAACTTCCCCGAGGCGATCATGCCGCCGACCGCCAGCGCGCATCGCCTGGCCGTGGTCAACCACAACGTGCCCAACATGGTCGGCCAGATTTCGTCGACGCTGGCCCGTCATGGCCACAACATCGCCGATCTGCTCAACAAGTCGAAAGGCGAGGTCGCCTATACGCTGGTGGATGTCGATGCGCCCGTGGCCGACGAGGCCATCGACGAACTGCGCGGTATCGAAGGCGTGCTGTGCGTGCGTTATCTGGGTGCCGTGGGTAGCGACGCGGCGTAAGCAATGAGTGCGTCGCAAGACAAGTCCGACGATCAGGCGCTGGCCGGCGCGCGCGAGCGTATCGACGCGCTGGATGCCCAGATCCAGGCGCTGATTGCCGAGCGTGCCGGCGTGGCGCTGGAAGTCGCACGGATCAAGACCGAACGACAGCGTACGGACTTCTATCGCCCCGAGCGCGAGGCCGATGTGCTGCGCCGGGTCGCCGAGCGCAATGACGGCCCGCTCGACGATGCCACCATCATGCGTTTGATGCGCGAGGTAATGTCGGCCTGCCTGGCGTTGGAATCGCCGATGAAGGTGGCCTATCTCGGCCCCGAAGGGACCTATACGCAGGCCGCGGTCTACAAGCACTTCGGCCATTCGGTACGGGCGATGCCGCTGCCGGCCATCGACGAGATCTTTCGCGAGGTCGAGGCCGGCAATGCCGATTTCGGCGTGGTACCGGTGGAGAATTCCACCGAAGGCGTGGTCAGTCATACGCTCGACCAGCTGGTGGGCAGTTCGTTGCAGATCTGTGGCGAGGTCGCCCTGGCGGTACATCATCATCTGCTGTCGCGCGCCGCGGATCTGACCGGTGTGAAACGGGTGGTCGCCCATGCCCAGTCGCTGGCGCAGTGTCGCAAGTGGCTCGATCGCCAGCTGCCCGGCGTGGTACGCGAAGCCGTGTCGAGCAACGGCGAAGCTGCGCGCCGCGTGGCCGGGGAAAATCAGGCGGCTGCAATCGCGGGGCGGGCGGCGTCGGAGTTCTACGAACTGCCGATGCTGGCCTCGAATATCGAGGACGAGCCGAACAACACCACCCGGTTTCTCGTGCTCGGCAAGCAGAAAGTGCCCGCCACGGGTAACGATATGACCTCGATTCTCGTGGCCATTCGCAACGAGCCCGGCATGCTCCATCGGCTGCTCACGCCGGGCGCGCAGGCCGGGGTTGATCTCACCCGTATCGAGTCACGCCCATCGCGGCGCCAGGCCTGGGACTATAATTTCTTCATCGATCTGGAAGGCCATATCGATGAACCGCGGGTGCGACAGGTCCTTGACGCCATCGAATCACAGGCCGCGATGCTCAAGGTCCTGGGCGCCTATCCGCGCGCCGTGGATACCGCCTCGAGCTGAGAAGTCACGTTCGATTCAGCCGTTAACTAGTTGAATGATATGACCAAGAGTCTAGACGAACAGGCGCATGCCGGTATTCATGGCCTGCATGCCTATGTGCCTGGCAAGCCGATCGACGATCTCAAGCGCGAATTGGGCCTGAGTTCGATCATCAAGCTTGCCTCGAACGAAAATCCGTTCGGGGTCGCCCCCGCGGTCAAGCAGGCCTTTGCCGACTTCGTGGAACACGGGGCGGCGGATCTGCATCGCTATCCGGATGGCGGCGGCTATGCGCTCAAGCAGAAAATTGCCGCGATCCACGATATCGACCCGGCACGGGTGACGCTCGGCAACGGCTCGAATGACGTGCTCGAACTCACCGCCCGGGTATTTCTGGGGCCGGGCAAGAACGCCGTTTTCTCGCAGTACGCGTTTGCGGTCTATCCCATCGTCGCCCAGGCAGTAAATGCCGAAGTGCGCGAGGTGCCCGCGCTCGGGCCCGACGCCGATATGCCCTACGGCCATGACCTCGACGCCTTTATCGAGCATATCGACGACAACACCGGGGTGGTGTTCATCGCCAGCCCGAACAACCCGACCGGCACCTGGCTGGCCCCGCAGGCCATCGAGGCGTTTCTCGAAGCGGTACCGCCTGGGGTGATCGTGCTGCTCGACGAGGCCTATCTCGAATACCAGGCCGATAGCGAACGCCCGGATAGCCGTGCGCTTGTAGATCGTTTTGATAATCTGATTGTTACGCGTACTTTCTCGAAAATTTATGGCATGGCGGGTTTGCGGGTCGGCTATTCGCTGAGCTCGGCGAAAGTGGCCGACTGGATCAATCGTATCCGTCAGCCGTTCAATGTGAATACGGTCGCACTGTATTGTGCCGAGGCCGCACTGGCCGACGAGGAATTCGTGCGCTATTCGATCCAGACCAACGCGGTCCAACGGGCCTCGCTGGCACGTGAACTCGAAGCGCGTGGGCACCACTGCCTGCCGTCACAGGCCAATTTTCTCACCTTCGACTGCGGGCGCGCGTCCACGCCGGTCTATGAAGCGATGCTGCACGAGGGCGTGATCGTACGTCCGCTACAAAGTTACGCTCTGCCTGAGCATTTGCGCGTAACCGTCGGAAGCGAAGAGGAAAATCGTGTATTTCTCGCCGCGCTGGATGCGGTGATGGAAGGCGAATGAGCACAGCCGGAGCCAGCCTGCATTCGGAGCGTGTCTGTGTCATCGGTCTGGGGCTGATCGGCGGCTCGGTGGTTCATGCATTACGCGCGAACGGTTTTAGCGGCGAGATCGCGGGCGTCGTAGCCGACCTCGAACAGGCGCGCCAGGCACGCGAACTCGGGCTGGTCGACGCGCCGACCACGGATATCGCCGCGGCGGTCGCGAATGCCACGCTGGTGGTGGTCGCGGTGCCAATCGGCGCGATGGCCGATGTGTTCGCCCAAATCGCACCCGCACTGGCCGACGATGCGGTGGTCACCGATACCGGCAGCACCAAACTGAGCGTCATCCGCGAAGCCGAGGTCTGCCTGGGCGAGCGTATGGGCCGCTTCGTGCCCGGCCATCCGATTTCCGGCACCGAGCGCAGCGGGCTTGACGCGGGCTTTGCGACATTGTTCGCGGGCCGGCGCGTGATTCTCACGCCCACGCCGGCCACCGACAGCGATGCGCTGGCGCGGGTGGCGGCCCTATGGCATGCGGTGGGTGCGCGGGTCAGCGAAATGGACGGCGCCCACCACGACGAAGTACTCGCTGCGACCAGCCATCTGCCCCATCTGCTGGCGTATACGCTGGTGGATACGCTCGCGCGCATGGCCGAACGCACGGAGATTTTCGAATACGCGGCCGGCGGTTTCGCCGATTTCACCCGTATCGCTTCGAGCAGCCCGTCGCTTTGGGCCGATATCGTCACGGCCAACCACGATGCCATTCTGCCGGTGCTGGATCGCTATATCGGCGATCTGGACGCGGTGCGCAGCGCGATTGCCGGAGGCGAGCGGGACCGGCTCGCAGCCATTTTCACCCGCGCCAAGACGGCGCGCGACGGTTTTGCCACGGGACAAACCTGACTATGCGGCGTTTTTATCTACAGCCGGGCGGGGCGCTCAACGGCGAGATCAGCGTCCCCGGCGACAAGTCGGTTTCGCATCGCGCGGTGATGTTGTCGGCGATCGCGCACGGGCGCTCGCGTATCACCGGTTTTCTCGAAAGCGCGGATTGTCTGGCGACCCTGCATGCCTTCGAGGCCATGGGTGTGAGCTTTACGCGTGACGGCGCGGCGCTGGTGGTCGATGGCGTCGGCCGCGATGGCTTGCAAGCCCCGGCCACCGCGCTGGATCTTGGCAACTCGGGTACCTCCATGCGCCTGATGTCCGGACTGATGGCGGGCCAGCGTTTCGATAGCCGCTTGGTGGGCGATGCCAGTCTGTCGCGCCGGCCCATGGCACGCGTGATCGAGCCGCTCACGCGCATGGGCGCGCATATCGAGGGCCAGGAGGGCGGGCGCGCGCCGCTGTCGATACATGGTAGTCAGCGCCTGCAAGGCATCGATTACACGCCGCCCGTGGCCAGCGCCCAGATCAAGTCCTGTGTGCTGCTGGCCGGACTCTATGCGCAAGGCATCACGCGTGTGACCGAACCCGGCATCAGCCGCGATCATACCGAACGCATGCTCTCGGCCTTTGGCGTGCGCATCGAACACGAGGCGCGCACGTTGTCGATCACCGGCGGGCAAACGCTCGAAGCCGCAGATGTCGCCGTGCCGGCCGATCTGTCGTCGGCGGCCTTTTTCATCGTCGGCGCCACGATTGCCCAGTCCAGCGAGATCGTCTTGCCGGGCGTGGGCATCAACCCGACCCGGCGCGGGGTAATCGACATTCTTGTCCGCATGGGCGCGGATATCCGCCTGTACGACGAGCGTATCCAGGCGGGCGAGCCGGTCGCCGATATCGTGGTGCGCAGCGCGGCCCTCACGGGCGTGGATATCGGCGGTGCAGAGGTCGAGCTCGCCATCGACGAATTCCCCGCGATCTTCGTTGCCGCTGCCTGCGCCGAGGGCACGACCCGTCTGACCGGCGCGGCCGAGCTGCGGGTCAAGGAATCCGACCGTATCGCGGTGATGGCCGATGGCCTGCGCCAGTTGGGCGTCGAGGTCGAGGTGGCCGACGACGGGCTGACGATTGTGGGCCGCGGCGCGGCGACAGCCTTCGGTGGTGCGCGCATCGCATGCCACGATGACCACCGGATCGCGATGGCCTTTGCCATGGCCGCGCTGCGCGCCCATGCGCCCATCGAAATCGACGACTGCGATTTCGTCGATACGTCGTTTCCCGGCTTCGTGGATCTCGCCGCCGTCGCCGGGCTGCAGATCCAGGCCAGCGAGGTGTCGGTATGAGCGCTGCGCCGGTCATGACGCTGGACGGGCCGGGCGGAGCCGGCAAGGGCACGCTCGCCTCCGCACTGGCGCGCGAGCTCGGCTGGTGGCTGCTCGATAGCGGCGCGCTCTACCGGCTCGTGGGCCTGGTCGCGTTGCGCGATGGCCTGGATGCCGCGTTGCCGACCGACTGCGCGACCGCCGTGGCGGCCTCGCGCGGGCTGGATATCGTGTTCGAACCCGATCGCGGCGCGGGCCAGCGGGTGCGCCTGGCCGGCGAGGATGTCACCGACATCATCCGCAGCGACGCCGTGTCCGATGCCGCCTCCAAATGGGCGGTACAGCCGGCAATACGCGAGGCGCTACTGGCGCGCCAGCGGGATTTCGCCAGCGCGCCCGGGCTGATCGCGGACGGGCGCGATATGGGCACGGTGATCTTTCCCGATGCCGATCTGAAACTCTATATCACCGCGTCAGCCGAAGAGCGCGCCAGGCGGCGGTTTGCGCAGTTGTCGGACCAGCATGTTGATGCTAATCTTGACCGGATATATCGAGAGATATTGGAGCGGGACGCGCGTGATGCTTCACGTGAAGTCGCGCCCCTGAAGCCGGCGGTCGATGCCCACGTCATCGATACCACCGGCGAAAGCGTGACGACGTCACTCGACAAAGTACGCCGCCTCGTACGCGAAAAAGGCTGGATTCACGCATAAGCCGGCTTTTTCAAACGGGACCGTTCGCGGCGCAAGGCCGTTGATCGGAGTGTTTTATCAACCACGGAATGGCGCTCGCTTTTTTCAAGCGCCGTAGGATCTTTTCCCCTCATGTCTGAAAGTTTCGCCGAACTATTCGAGCAAAGTCTGCAGGGTCGTACCATGCAGCCCGGTTCCCTCATCAACGCCGAGGTGCTGGAAGTCAAGAACGATGTCGTCATCGTCGACGCGGGCCTCAAGTCCGAAGGCGTTATCCCGGTCGATGAATTCTACGACGAAAACGGCGAACTGACGGTCGCCGAAGGCGACAAGGTCGAAGTCGCACTGGAAGCCGTCGAAGACGGTTTCGGCGCCACGCGCCTGTCGAAGGAAAAGGCCCAGCGTATCCGCACCTGGGACTTCCTCACCGACGCCTACGAAAACAGCGAATCCGTGGTCGGTCATATCAGCGGCAAGGTCAAGGGCGGTTACACCGTCGACGTTGGCAACATCCGCGCGTTCCTGCCCGGTTCGCTGGTCGATGTGCGCCCGGTGCGCGACACGACCTATCTCGAAGGCAAGCCGCTCGAGTTCCGTGTCATCAAGCTCGACCGCCTGCGTAACAACGTGGTGGTTTCGCGTCGCGACGTGCTCAAGGAAGAGTACAGCGAAGAGCGCAAGCAGCTGCTCGACACGCTTCAGGAAGGCATCGTGCTCAAGGGTATCGTCAAGAACCTGGTGGACTACGGCGCGTTCGTGGACCTGGGCGGCATCGACGGCCTGCTGCATATCACCGACATGTCGTGGAAGCGCATCAAGGACCCGACCGACGTCGTCAACGTGGGTGAAGAGATCGAGGTCAAGGTGCTCAAGTTCGATCGTGAGCGCACCCGCGTTTCGCTCGGTCTGAAGCAGCTCGGCGACGATCCGTGGGTCGATATCGCCCGCCGCTACCCGGAAAACACCCGTCTGTTCGGCAACGTCACCAACATCACCGACTACGGTGCCTTCGTGGAAATCGAAGAAGGCGTGGAAGGTCTGGTGCACGTCTCGGAAATGGACTGGACCAACAAGAACGTCAACCCCGGCCAGATCGTGGACGTCGGTGACGAGGTCGAGGTCATGGTGCTCGAGATCGACGAAGAGCGTCGTCGTATCTCGCTGGGCATGAAGCAGTGCAAGTCCAACCCGTGGGAAGACTTCGCCGCCAACCACCAGCGCAACGACACCGTGCGCGGCCAGATCAAGTCGATCACCGATTTCGGTATCTTCGTGGGTCTGCCGGGCAATATCGACGGCCTGGTGCACTTGTCGGATCTGTCCTGGAACGAAGCCGGCGAAGAAGTGGTGCGCGAATACTCGAAGGGCGACGAGGTCGAAGCCGTGGTGCTGTCGATCGACGCCGACCGCGAGCGCATCTCGCTGGGTATCAAGCAGCTGGCGCAGGATCCGATCGGCTCTTTCGTTGCGGATAACCCGAAGGGCAGCGTCGTGTCCGGCACCATCGCCAGCGTCGATGCGCGCGGCGCGACCGTGGATCTGGGCAACGACGTGGTCGGCTATATCCGGGCCTCGGATATTTCCCGCGATCGCGTGGAAGATGCGCGTACCGCGCTGTCGGAAGGCCAGGAAGTCGAAGCCCGCTTCGTGGGCGTGGATCGGCGCAACCGCACCATCAGCCTGTCGATTCGTGCCAAGGACGAAAAGGACGAGCAGCAGGCGATGCGCGATTACGCGGATACCGACGCTTCCACTGGCACCACCAGCCTTGGCGAACTGCTCAAGGAGCAGATCGACGCCAGCGACCGCAACAACTAAAACCATAGCGGTTGAAAAAATAAGGGTGTAAATAACGCGGGGCGCTTGCGCGCGCCCCGCGTTTTAACTACCTTTTCATCAGGGGCATGCCATTCGGCATGTGATGGGGGCGGCGTTTCCAGGGAGAGAACGCTGGATGACTAAATCAGAGCTGATCGAACGGCTGGTCCAGCGTCAGGCGCATATGTCGCACCGTGACGTCGAACTGGCTGTCAAACTTCTACTCGACGACGTGATCGCCGAACTGGCATCGGGCGGGCGAGTGGAAATCCGGGGCTTCGGCAGTTTTTCGGTACACCATCGCCCGGCGCGGCGCGGTCGTAACCCGAAAACCGGCGAATCCGTGGATATTCCGCGCAAGTATGTGCCCCACTTCAAGCCGGGCAAGGAATTGCGCGAGCGGGTGAACACGAACAATTCATAGGCGGTCGAAACCCCTCCATTCAAACGGTGGGCTCGCCGCACAAGCAACGGGAATTAAATGCTACGCCTGATTCGTAATCTGATCGTGGTCGTGGGGCTCGTTCTGGGCGTGGCGTTCGGTTTCTTCAACTACGATCTGGTATCGGTCGATCTGCTGTGGACGACGACCGAGGCTCCGCTGGTCGTGCTTCTCGTTGTGGCATTCGTTCTCGGTCTGGCGATCGCCGCGCTGGTATGCGTAGGCAAGATCGCGCGTCTGCGTACACAGCTTTCGAGCGCGCGCCGCCGTCTCAAGGACGCACAGACCGAAATCTCCAATCTGCGGAGCATGCCCATTCACGATGCTTGACGGCGCCTGGTGGGTGCTGCTGGCGCTGCTGCCGCTTGCCGCCGCCTCCGGCTGGTACGTGCGTGGCCGCGCCGAACGCGGTGACGAACCCACGCCACCGGTCAACGCCGACTATTTGCGCGGCATCAGTCAACTCGTCAACGAAGATGCCGACCAGGCCATCGCAACGTTCGTACGGGTACTGGAAGTCGATAACGACACCGCGGAAACGCATCTCGCGCTGGGTAATCTGTTTCGTCGCCAGGGCGAGGTGGATCGCGCACTGCGCATGCACCAGAACCTGGTCGCACGGCCGAACCTCAAGGCTATTCATCGCAATCAGGCGCGCTACGAGCTGGCCCAGGACTATCTGCGCGCCGGCGTGCTCGACCGCGCCGAGGGCCTGTTTCGCGAGCTGGCCGACCAGAACCTGTTTCTCGAGCGCTCGCTGTCCGGGCTGATCGCGATCTACGAACAGGAACGCGACTGGGATCAGGCCATCGCGACCACGCGGCGCCTGGAAACGGTGCGCGGCACCTCGCTGCGGCCGGTCATTGCTCAGTATTTCTGCGAACTGGCCGAACAGGCGCGTAGCGCGGGCCAGCGCGATCGCGCGCGTAACCATCTCAAATCGGCGCGTCAGTCGTTTCGCGATTGTGCCCGGGCGAGCCTGATCGGTGGGCTGATGGCCGAGCAGGATGGAGATTTCCGGGGCGCGATTCGTATTTACCGGCAGGTGATGCGCCAGGATGTGGACTTCATTAGCGAGATCATCCGGCCGATGCGTCGCTGTTTCGAGGCGCTGGACGATACTGCCGGCTATGCCCAGTTTCTATGCGATGTCATGCCGCTCTACGACGGCGCGCATCCGCATGTGGCCTATGCCCGTTTTCTGCATGCCCAGCACAAGACCGACGAAGCCATCGCCCATATCTCGCAATATCTGCAGACCGAGCCGAACTGGATCGGTTTCTATCATCTGCTCGATCTGACCTGGTCGCAGACCCGCAGTACGCTCACCGGCCCGCTCGACAGCCTGCGCCAGTCACTTGGTCAGATCATTGAACGCCAGCCGACCTACCACTGCGGGCAGTGCGGGTTTTCCGGCCGCTATCTGCACTGGCAGTGCCCGAGCTGTCGGCAGTGGAATACGATCGTGCCGGTACGCGACGTACGCCCGGTGGAATCTTCGCCCACCCGCGCAACACGTCAGCCCTAGCCTCGTTCACCCCTGAATCGACGCGCGTTGCGCGCACGTGGCTCAATAGCGGGCGTCGGCACTGACCTGTTCGCGGCATTCGCGCTCCGACCAGGTGGTATGGCAGGCCTTGACCATCTGGTCGAGCAGGGCGCGCAGGCGCGCCTTGTCGAAGGCGTTGAGCTCGGCGGTCTGCAGGGCGGTGCGTAGCTGATTGATCGCCGGGCCATAGGCGCCGCGCAGTTCGTAGTATTTGGCCTGGCGATAGTAGGCTTCGCCCAGGTTGTCCTGCTGGCCGGCCACACGCGCAAGCATCTGCTGGGCTTCGGACGATTGGGCCAGCAGGTCGCGATCCTGGAGCAGGAAGGTTCGCATGGCCTGCAGATCGCCTTCGTTCATGAGCAGTTCGGCATAGTCGATCTTGACCGCCACGCTGTTGGGAAAGGCGCTGCGCGCGCGCTCGAGCAGATCCCTTGCTTGTGCGCTCTGTCCCGCCTGGGCCCGGGCATCGGCCAGGGCGAGTAGATAGGCCTCGCTCTGCGGCGCCTGGGCGAGCAGCGGTTCGAGCAGAGCAGTCGCGTCGCTCGTGCGCCCGAGCTGAAGCAGGGTCAGGGCATAGCCGTAATCGAGGGCGGGCGTGTGGCCCTCGTCGGCGCGGCGCTGTTCGTAATAGCGCAACAGGTCGCTGTACTGCTTGCTCACCAGCACCCGCGCGCGTTCCTTCATCAGCGGGTAGGCGTCGCTTTCGTGTACGTCGGTATCTGCATAGTCACGTGCGCGGGTCTCGGCCTCGGCCATACGCGTATTGCTTACCGGGTGCGACAACAGGATTTCCGGCAACTGATTGCCGTACAGCCGCGAGCGGCGCTGCATCTTTTCGAAGAAGCTGGCCATGCCATCGGGGTTGTAGTCGGCCTCGGCCATGGTGCGAATGCCGATCCGGTCGGCCTCGAACTCGTGCGCGCGGGTGAAGTTCGTCTGCTGCTGGTTGAGATTCGACACGCCGGCGGTCACGGCGGCACTGAGCGCGTCGGGGTCGCCGCCGCCGGCGATCGCCGCCACCAGGATCGCCGCAGCCGTGGCCCAGCCCATGCCCGAAGTCGACTCGATCTGGCGCGCGATATGACGCTGGGTGACATGCGCCATTTCGTGGCCCATGACGCCGGCAAGCTCGCTTTCGTTATCGGTTTCGGTAATCAGCCCGGCATTGACGCCAATATAGCCGCCTGGCAGCGCAAAGGCGTTGACCTGGCTGCTGTCGATCGGATAGAAACGAAACGCACTGGCATCGGCATCGGTATGCGCGGCTAGGCGCGTGCCCACGCGGGTGAGATATTCGCGCAGCTGGATGTCTTCGATGATCAGATGGCGCGCGAGTAGCTGTGCGACCACCTGACGGCCGATCTTGTCTTCCTCGGCAGGGGACATGTAGTTGTCGGCGGGCTGGCCGATGCTGGGCAGCTGATAGTCGCGCGCGCTGACGGCCGTGCTCACGGTCAGCAGTGCTGCCATGACTACGAGCAGAACACGGGTCGATCGAACAGTGGCAACAATCACGAGGTAAGCATGTCGGTGGTGCGGGAACACGATATTTCGACCGCAGATTAGCGTGTTTCGTTCATTCGATTAAACTGGATACCAAGGAACCGAACGATCTATTCATACACGGATCGCGTTTGCGCCCCGAAGGCATCGACACAAGGCGCGTGGCGTCGCGTTGGCGCCGTGCGATGACCCGGCCATGTAACACCCACCAGCCGCGGTTGGTGTCAAAATGGCGGGGCCCGTGTCCGGCGCCTATCGCGCCGTCACGGCTTACGTATTTGCGAATGCAAACGGTCATAGCGGCGCTTTGTCGGTCGCTCAAAACACGCCGGCGCGGGGATAAATCTTCGGGTTGGCCAAAGAAACTGTCATTCAGCGTGCGGGTTCGCCTATTGCCCCAGCACACAGGAGCCCATGTGCCCACTAATCTGTCCGCGTCGATTGTGTTCGTGCCCTCGGTGGCGCCGTTAACGGCAGGGCAAGTGCAATGAACGTGGTACGCGAATGGTTCAGCCGCCATTTCTCCGACCCGCAGGTGGTCGCGCTGGCGTTGATTCTGGTCAGCGCCCTGGTGCTGGTGATGGTCTTCGGTGCGCTGCTCACGCCGGTGCTCGCCGCAGTGGTCATCGCCTATCTGCTGGATTCGCCCGTGATCTGGCTCGAGCGCGTGCATGTACCGCGCTGGGCCGGCGCGGCGCTGGTCTCTACGGCATTGCTGATTGGCGTGGTGTGGGTGAGCTTTGCGTTGCTGCCGCTGCTCACCCGCCAGGCCGGCCAGAGTCTCACCGAGGTACCGGGGCTGATCAGTAGCGCCCAGGACTGGATCGCGGCCTTGCCGAAGCGCTATCCCGCGCTGATCACCAACGAACAGATCAACGCCATGATCAACAGCATGACGTTTGATGTCGGCTCGCTGCGCCAGACCGTGGTCAGCCGCTCGCTGGTGGTCGGCATGAGCCTGCTGTATCTGGCGGTCTATCTGCTGCTCGTGCCGTTGATGGTGTTTTTCATGCTGCGCGACAAGGATCAGATCCTGCGCTGGTTCGCCAACTTCGGCCCGCGTAATGGCCGGCTCGTGCGCAATGTCTGGGCCGACGTGAACGCACAGCTGGGCAACTACGTACGCGGCAAGGCGGTGGAAATCGTCATCGTCTGGATCGTGGCCTATGTCGTATTTTCCCTGCTCGGGCTCAAGTACGCCATGCTGCTGTCGGCCCTGGTGGGTTTTTCCGTTCTGGTGCCCTATATCGGCGCCTTCGGCATGACCGTACCGGTGATGCTCGTGGCCTATGCCCAATGGGGATTCGAAGCACCCACGCTCTATGTCCTCATTGCCTACGGCATTCTGCAGATGCTCGATGGCAATGTGCTGGTGCCCGTGCTGTTTTCCGAGGCAGTGAATCTGCACCCGGTGGCCATCATTACCGCGGTGTTGTTTTTCGGCGGTATCTGGGGCTTCTGGGGCGTGTTCTTCGCCATCCCGCTGGCCACGGTCGTACACGCCGTGATCAAAGCCTGGCCGCGCCGCGCGGCGGTGCTGCCGGAACTCGACAGCCCCCGCGACGAGCAATCGGCGGGCTAGCAAAGACACCGTGGCCTCGACCGACGCCATACCCGTAACGCGTACGGCGTAGGTTGGATTAGCGACGCGTAATCCAACACCGAATGCGGCGCCGATAGCCACTCCGCCACCACGGCTCGAACGGCCTCGGTGGCCCGTTCCGTGTTGGCTTACGGCCTGTCGGCCTAAGCCAACCTACGTGACTAGCCTAGTGGCGTGTCGCAATGAACACGCCGCTTTCTGCAGCTGCCGAGTTATGCCGCGGCGGCGGGTTCGAGTAATTCGATCCAGTGGCGTACCGGCACGCCGGCCGCGGATTCCAGATGCAGCTGGCAGCCGATATTGGCGGTAACGATGACATCCGGATCGCCGGCCTGGAGCGAGGCGAGCTTGTTCTCGCGCAGCTCGTTGGCCATGGTCGGCTGCAGGATCGAATAGGTACCGGCCGAGCCGCAGCACAGATGCGGGTCGCGCACATGGGTGAGCTTGTAGCCCGCCTGGGTGAGAATTTCCGCCACGTTGTCGTGCAACTGCGGCGCGTTCTGCAGCGTGCACGGCGGGTGATAGGCCACCTGGCGGCCGTGGCCCAGATCGCCGAGCGCACTCAGGTCTTCCTGGGCGAGGATATCGCTTAGATCGCGTGCCAGTTCGGAAACACGCGCGGCCTTGTCGGCGTATTCGGGGTCATTGCGCAGCATATGCCCGTATTCGACCACCGATGCGCCGCAGCCACTGGCCGTGAGCACGATCGCCTCGGCGCCGTCTTCGATATAGGGCCACCAGGCATCGATATTGCGCCGTGCGAAGTCGTTGGCCTCTTCGCGATGGGCCAGATGCTGCGACAACGCGCCACAGCAGCCGCTGGCCTTGGGCGCGACCAGACGCACACCGAGCTGCGAGAAGATACGCGCGGCATGGGCGTTGGTATTGGGGGCGGCCACCGGCTGTACACAGCCGTCGAGCACGATCATCGTGCGGGTCGTGTTCTCGGCGCTCGGCCAGGCCAGCGCCTTGCGCCGCGGCGGCATCTTCTGCTTGAGCGGCGCCAGCGGGCCCACCAGCAACGGCTTGAACAGATGCCCCAGCGCGAAGAAGAAGGCAAAGCGGTTGCGATACGCCACGATATGACGCAGCAGCCAGCGCAGGATGCGCTCGTGCATCGGCCGCTGAACCTGTTGTTCGACCAGATCGCGGCCGATGTCGGCCAGCTTGGCGTATTCCACGCCGGAAGGGCAGGTGGTTTCGCAGGCACGACAGGTCAGACAACGATCCAGATGGGTCTGCGTTTTCTCGGTGGGCGTTTCGCCCTCGAGCATCTGCTTGATCAGATAGATACGCCCGCGCGGGCTGTCGCGCTCGTCGCCCAGCAGCTGGTAGGTGGGGCAGGTCGCGGTACAGAAACCACAGTGAGTACAGGCACGCAGAATACGATCGGCTTCCTCGCCGTCGGGCGTGTCGCGCAATTGCGGGATGATGGACGTCTGCATGGTCGGCTCTTCTAGAGTTCGGGGTAGATACGGCCCGGATTGAGAATACCGGCCGGATCCATGGATTTTTTCAGGCGCTGCTGCAAGGCCAGGATCGATTCACCCATCGGATGAAAACGCGGGGTGGCGTCGCCGCGATAGACCGTGGCATGGCCGCCCGCGTCCTTGACGATACGCCGCAGCGCCACCGCGTCCATATCCGAACGCACCCAGCGCTGGGCGCCGCCCCAGTCGAGCACGCACTCGCCGTCGATATCCAGCATGGTCGCGGCCGGCGGCACCGACACACGCCACAGGGCGCCGTCGCTGGCGGTAAAAAACGGACGCTGGTGTTCGCGTACGGCACGCCAGAAGGGGCGGTCGTCTTCCAGCGTTTCGCCGCCCAGTTTTTCACAGGCGGATTCCACCGACGACGTGGCGCCAGCCAGGCGCAGATAGCTCTTGCCGTCTTCCCAGTAGGCGCCGGTGATCGGCCAGGGCTTGAGCTGCCAGTCGCTGATTCGGGTCAGCGCTTCGCTCGTCGTTTGTTCGAATACGCGCGTGACCTGGGCGCGCGGCACCGGCAGTACCTTGAGGCTGATATCGAGCAGCACGCCCAGTGTGCCGTAGGCGCCAGCCATCAGGCGCGACAGATCGTAGCCGGCGACGTTTTTCATCACCTCGCCGCCAAAGCGCAGGATCTGGCCCTGGCCGTTAACGATGCGACAGCCCAGCACGAAGTCGCGGGCCGCACCGGTAAACGGCCGCGCCGGGCCGGACAGCCCGGTGGCAATGGTGCCGCCCAGGGTGGCGTTGTCGCCAAAATGCGGCGGCTCGAAGGCCAGCATCTGGTGCGACTCGTCGAGTACCGCTTCGAGCTCGGCGAGCGGTGTGCCGGCCCGCGCGGTCATCACCAGTTCACCCGGTTCGTAGTTCACCACACCGGTATGCCCGGTCACGTCCAGTGTTTCGCCCTGCACGCGTTCGCCGAGGAAATCCTTGCTGCCGCTGCCGCGCAAGTGCAACGGGGTCGCGTTGGCGAACGCCTCGCTGACGCGCTCGCTGAGTTGTTGGCTCTGATCGGCAGAGGTCGTCACAGTCGCTCCAGTTCGGGGAAGGGCAGTTCGCCGTTGTGCACATGCATGGCGCCGAATTCGGCGCAGCGATGCAGGGTGGGCACCGCCTTGCCGGGGTTGAGCAAGCCCTTGGGATCGAAAGCCTGCTTGACGGCATGGAACTGGGTCAGCTCGTCGGGCGGAAACTGCACGCACATCTGGTCGATCTTTTCCACGCCCACGCCGTGCTCGCCGGTGATCGTGCCGCCATGTTCCAGACACAGCTCGCAGATCGCGCCGCCGAATGCCTCGGTGCGCTCCAGCTCGCCTTCGATGTTCGCATCGTAGAGGATCAGCGGGTGCAGGTTGCCATCGCCGGCATGAAACACATTGGCCACGCGCTGGCCGTATTTCTCGGACAGCTCGCCGATGCCGATGAGTACGTCGGCCAGCGCCTTGCGTGGAATGGTGCCGTCCATGCAGTAATAGTCCGGCGAAATCCGGCCCATGGCCGGAAAAGCGGCCTTGCGCCCGGCCCAGAAAACGGCACGCTCGGCATCATCGCGTGATACGCGCACTTCCGTCGCGCCTTCGCGCTCGACGACTTCGCGTACATCGGCGATATGTTCGTCCACCTCGGCATGGGTGCCGTCGACTTCGCACAGCAGAATCGCGGCCGCGTCGGTCGGATAGTCCGCGTGTACGAATTCCTCGGTCGCTACGATCGCCGGGTTGTCCAGCATTTCCAGCCCCGCGGGCACGATGCCGGCCTGGATAATCGCGGCGACCGCATCGCCGGCCTTGCGTACATCGTCAAACGCGGCAAGCACCACCTGGGCCCGTTCCGGCTTGGGCAGCAGCTTGACCACCACCTGCACGATCACGCCCAGCAGCCCCTCCGAGCCGGTCATCAGCGCGAGCAGATCGTAGCCGGGCGTATCCAGCGCTTCGCTGCCGATGGTCATGCGCTCGCCGTCGACGGTGACGATTTCCAGCTCGACGATGTTGTGCGTGGTCAGTCCGTATTTCAGGCAGTGCACGCCGCCCGAGTTCTCGGCTACGTTGCCGCCGATCGAACAGGCAATCTGCGACGACGGGTCGGGTGCGTAGTACAGCCCGAGATGCGAAACGGCTTCCGAAATCGCCAGATTGCGGACGCCCGGCTGGACCGTGGCGCGGCGGTTGGCGGTATCGATATCCAGAATCTGCTTGAACTTGGCCAGCGACAGCAGCACGCCGTTATCCATGGGCAGTGCGCCGCCGGACAGGCCCGTGCCCGCGCCGCGGGCAACCACGGCCACGTCGTTGGCGTGGCAGACCTGCATGGCGATCTGCACCTGCTCGATGGTTTCCGGCAGGATGACGATCATCGGCAGTACGCGATAGGCGGATAGCCCGTCGCATTCGAAGGGACGTAAATCCTCTTCCGCGTGCAGCACGACATGTTCGGGCAGCTGGGCGACGAGTTTGTCGATCAGCTGCGCCTTGTCCGGGCGCGAGGCGAGAACCTGTTCCGCGGCGTCCGCGATAGCGGTATCGGCCATGGGCGATCTCCGAAGAAAAAGGGCCGGATGCGGCGGGCGCGCCGCATCCGCAAGGGACTAAAGTTTATCAGAGGCGTACTGGGCCAGACGCGAGCGCTCGCCTCGTGCCAGGGTTACGTGACCGGCATGGCGCCAGTTGCGAAACCGGTCTACGACATTGGTCAAACCGGACGTCGTCTCGGTCAGATAGGGCGTATCGATCTGGGCGAGATTGCCCAGGCAGACGAACTTGGTGCCCGGCCCGGCGCGGGTGATCAGTGTCTTCATCTGCTTGGGGGTGAGGTTCTGGGCTTCGTCGAGAATGACGAATCGCTCCAGGAACGTGCGCCCACGCATGAAGTTGACCGAGCGGATCTTGATGCGCTTGGCCAGCAGTTCGTTGGTCGCCGCGCGTTCCCAGTCGGAACCCCCGCCAGCGCCGGTGAGCACTTCGAGGTTGTCCATGAGCGCGCCCATCCAGGGCGTCATCTTTTCTTCCTCGGTACCGGGCAGAAAGCCGATATCGTCGCCCACGGGCACGGTCACCCGGGTCATGATGATTTCGCGATAGCGCGATTCATCCAGGGTCTGGGCCAGGCCCGCGGCGAGCGTAAGCAGCGTCTTGCCGGTGCCGGCCGCACCCAGCAGGGTGACGAAATCGATATCCGGGTCCATGAGCAGATTGAGCGCGAAGTTCTGCTCGCGATTGCGCGCATGCACGCCCCAGACGGCCTGTTTGCCGACGCGATAGTCCTGGGCGAGTTCGAGAACCGCGCTGTCGCCTTCGATATCGCGGGTGATCAGCTCGATATCGTTGTCGTGCTCGAAATGCAGCAGCTCGTTGAGATGCCAGTCGGCGATCTGCGGGCCGCGCAGGCGGTAGAAGGCGTTGCCGGCTTCGGTCCAGGACTCCATGGTCTGGCCGTGGGTATCCCAGAAATCGGCGGGCAGGGTGGCATGCCCGGTATAGAGCAGGTCAAGATCCTCGAGGACCTTATCGTTGATGTAGTCCTCGGCCTCGATACCAACCACCGACGCCTTGATACGCAGGTTGATGTCCTTGGACACCAGCACCACTTCCGAGTCGCCGAACACATTGCGCAGCGACAGCGCGCTCAGCAGGATGGAATTGTCCGCCTTGTTGCCCGGCAGCATCGTCGGCAGCGTGCCTTCGGCCGGGCGCGTTTCGAAGTACAGCCGGCCGCTGGCCTGCGGGGCGTCGCTGCTGCCATTGCCGTTGAACGTGACGTCGGTATTTAGGGCCAGGCCGGCGTCGATTTCCGCATGGCTCTTGTGTGCCATCAGCTCGTCGAGAAAACGACTCACCTGACGCACATTGCGGGCCACCTCGGAGACGCCTTTCTTGCCGGCGTCGAGTTCCTCGAGCACGACCATCGGAATGAAGATGTCGTGTTCCTGGAAACGAAACAGCGCGGTCGGGTCGTGCATGAGCACGTTGGTATCGAGAACGAACACGCGGCGGGACATCGCGATCCCTCGTCGGTTGTGGTGCGCGGGCAGGTCGGCGCTCAGGCGAGTGCGCGTACGGCGGCCAGGACTTCGTCGGCATGGTCGGCGACCTTGACGCCGCGCCAGACATGGCGGATCACGCCGTCGCCATCGATCACGAACGTGCTGCGTTCGATGCCGATATGGGTGCGCCCGTACATGTTCTTTTCCTTGAGCACGCCGAACGCGTTGCAGAGTTTTTCATCCGCATCGCTGATCAGGTCGAAGGGGAAATCATATTTGGCGCGGAAGTTCTCGTGCTTGCGCAAGGAATCGCGCGATACGCCCACGATCTCGGCACCGGCGGCCTGGAACTCGGCGTAGCGATCACGAAACGCCTCGCCTTCCTGGGTACAGCCAGGCGTGTTATCGCGCGGATAGAAATAGAGCACGAGCGTGCGGCCGGCAAAATCCGACAGCGAGAGTTTCTTGTCGCCGGTGGCCGGGGCCGAGAATGCGGGAGCATTGTCCTGGGTTTGCAGGGTCATGATCGCGATGAACTCCGTTGAACGTGATGGCGGCGCGGGCTCGTACGGAACCTCGATTGGTCCTAGGTCTTGATCGGGTCGAGCAGCCCGTCCGCGTGCAGGTCGTCGCAGACATCCATGAACGCGTCGCGCAGGGTCTGCGGGTGATGGGCCGTGGGTACGTTGATGGCTAGATGCAGGGTGCACATCAAAGCCCCGGTCAGCCCGGATTCATAAGACTGTGCGCTGATCTCGACCACCTGGGTGCCCTGATCGGTGAAGAAGTCGAGCAGTTCGCCGAGCAGCCCGGCTGCCTGTGGCGCGACGACCTCGGCGGCGTAAGGGCGAAAATCCGGCTGCGCCTCGGCCGGGCGCGAATGCTGGAACTGCACCGCCAAACCCAGATGCTCGGCCAGGCCGGGCAGCGCGCTTTCCATCTTGCCCATCGCACTCCAGTTGCCGCGTAGCAGCATGGACGCGGAAAACTGGTCGCCCAGCGGGGTGATCCGGCATTCGCTGATTTCGCAGCCCCGCCGCGCGATCGCGCCCACCAGATCGCGTGCGAGTTTGTCGCGATTGCTGCCCAGCGCCACGATCGAAAGGTATTTCTTGATTTCCGGCATGAGGCTGACGTTGTCTCGACGGGCTAAAAGCCGGCTATGGTAGCACTACACGTGGCGTGTTCACGTGGTTACAATGCGCGCCCAATCGCTGTAGGAGAGAACAGTGGGTCAGGCCAATGCACAACTGGGTGGCAGCATGGTGGCGATCGTCACGCCCATGCATGCCGACGGCAGTGTCGACTGGGACAGTTTCGAAAAGCTCATCGACTGGCATATTGCCGAGGGCACCGACGGCATCGTGGCGGTGGGCACCACCGGCGAATCCGCCACGCTCGGCTTTTCCGAACACGATGAAGTCATCGAACGGGCGGTCGAACTGGTCGACAAACGAGTGCCCGTGATTGCCGGCACCGGCGGTAACGCGACCGACGAAGCCATTCGCCTGACGCGTCATGCCAAGCGCGTGGGCGCGGACGCCTGCCTGCTGGTCTGCCCCTACTACAACAAACCCACGCAGGAAGGGCTGTATCGGCATTTCCATGCCATCGCGATGGCCGTGGATATTCCGCAGGTGCTTTATAACGTGCCCAGCCGTACCGGCGTGGACATGCTGCCGGAGACGGTCGCGCGCCTGGCGCATATCGACAACATCGTCGCGCTCAAGGAAGCCAAGGGCTCGCTCGAGCGTATCCATGCGCTGATCGAGGAAGTCGGCGACGGTATTGATATCTTTACCGGCGACGACGGCACCGCGATGGAGTCGATGCTGGTGGGCGGCAAGGGCGATATCTCGGTCACGGCCAACGTGGCGCCGCGCCTGATGCACGAGATGTGCGCCGCCGCCATCGCGGGCGACCGTCAGAAAGCCGAAATGCTCGACGCCAAACTGCAACCGCTGCACAGCGCGCTGTTTCTCGAACCCAACCCCATTGCGGTGAAGTGGGCGCTCTACCAGATGGGCTATATCGGCCCCGGTATCCGCCTGCCGATGACGCCGCTGGCCGCGCACTTCCACGAGCCGGTGCGCGATGCCCTGCGAACGCTCGGTCTGCTGGACGAGGCTGCGGCGGGCCAGCGCCACGGCGGTTTGTGATCGCCAGCCGACTGACTTAAGCTGGATACAACATATCAATCGAACCACAACGGGTTCAGAGCATTAAAAAGTATGCGTAAGTTGCTGATTGCCACTGCATTCGTCGCCGTTGCCGCCCCGGGTGCGGTGCTCGCACAGAACACCGGTGCGACCGGTTCGACGGGCGCGGCCGATACGACCGCCACGCCGAACACGTCGGGCAATGCCACGGCCGGCGGCAATGCCACGGCCGGCGGTAATGGTTCGGCCGGTGGCAGCACGTCCACCAGCGGCGGCGCGGTCGCGGGTGGCGGTGCCGCCGGCACGGGCGCAGCGGTCACCAGCCCCGCGGTGCTCGCAGGTGTCGGTACCGCAGCGGTTGTTGGGGGCGCGCTGGCGCTGTCGAACAGCGGCGGCGGCGACGATGATGACGAGAACGTAACCACCGGAACCACGGGTACCGCCGGCACGAATTAATACATAAATCCGGCTATGTTTTAGCTTGCGTTTAACTGGGCAACCAGATAAATTGCGCGTAAGGCTATACATTCGGCCGTTCACGGGAGTCATAACGATGAAGAATATTCTTGCAGCGACTGCTATCGCCATGTTCGCCGCCTCGCCGATGGCTTTCGGTCAGGGGTCGGGTGCAACGAGCGGTTCCGGCGTCGCTTCGGGCGGTGCTGCCGGCGCGGCGGGCGCCAGCGTTGCCGCGGGTACCACGCTGGCGGTGGTGACCACCGCGGCCGTTATCGGCGGCGTGATTGCTGCTTCGAACAGCGGCAGTGACGACGACGAAAACATCACGGTGCCCACCGGCACGACGGGTACCACCCCGTAGTACGACGGGATGAGTTGCCTCCAAAGGCTTCTTCTTGAAGGCCGCCTTCGGGCGGCCTTTCTGTGTGTAGCCGTATTACTCGTTGTCGTGTCCGTGACCGGCTGTGCCGACGGCCGTCGAAACAGTCCTTTCGTTTCAACGTTTGCGACATTTCTGCCGGGCGGCGGCGGGGATGTGGGCAAGCAGGCTGCAGCGATTCCCTATGCGTCGGTGAATCTGTCCATCGGGCGGGCCGGGGGGCTGCTCATACTGGCCGAGAAGACCGACGATCTGACATTCTGGCAGTCCAGTACGCGCGAAACCGTCGTGTTTCGCGACGGATATCTGGCGTCGACACAGGGCTTGCAGGGCAACTTGCTGTATAGCCGGATGGGCGATGGCCAAAGCGGCCCCATGGCGCTGTGGCGTGTCGCCGACAACGGCCAGACATTACATTATGCCGTCGAACGCGGCTGGCGCGATGCAAAGGGCAATACGCATGCCGCGCAGGGCGAAGCGAGCTTTGAATGCGAAGCCGAGCCCGAGCCGCGAGAACTGCCGTTGACCACGCTGGATCTGACCCGTTGCGTGGAGAGCGTGGCGTGGACCGACGGCGCGAAAACGCGCTCGGTGGTTTGGCGTGAGCCAGCCACGGGCCGGATCTGGGCGGGGGATGTCGCCGCATGGCCCGGCGGTTTGAGGGTAACCTGGGACGTGGCGCGGCCCTGGTGGTAACGCGAAAATATTAAGCGCGCATCGCGCGTGAATGGGGAGAAGCAGGGCATGCAAAGCCGCGTCAAGAACGCTGGGCGCTATCGGTGGGCGCTGACCTGCGGCGTGGGCGTGTGTGCGCTGGCACTCTCGATCGCCACGCATGCCGATTCCGCGGTACCCGACAGCGCAGCGCAACCGCCGCCGACGGCGGGTTTTGCCACGGTGCTCGATGCATGGCTGGGTTTCCCGGGATTGGCAGCCACCGATAGCCCGTACACCTACCTGCGTGCGGACCAAACCGCAGAAAACACCCGGATCCGACGCCAGGATCTGGACCGCGAACTCGACGACCTGCGCTGGCGCCTCGAGGCCGGCGGCTATGCCGGTTTCGTTCAGGCTGTCGATCAATGGAAGACCCAGTTGGCCGCGATTCGTGTGTTTCGCGAGCCGGGGGACTGGGGCCCGGCCTGGCTCATGGCCAACCCGCATCGCAATCCGCCGATCGATCGGATCGCCGCCATTGGTGCCTGTAGCACGCCCGACTGGGTGGAGGTCTGGTCCGGTCAGGGCATCCAGCGCACGCCGTGGCGTACCGATCTCATGTTGTCCGATCTGGCCGACAGCGGCGTGATGAATACCCGTGGGGTACGCGTGGTGTCGGTGGTGGCGCCGGACGGGCAGGTGCGACGTCTGGGTCAGGCGGCCGACAACTATGCCGATACCGAGCTGTTGCCGGGGGCGCGGGTCGTCGTGCCGCTGCCGCTCAACGGCGAGGCATTTCCCTGGATCCGGGATGCCATCGCCCGAATCCTCGCCCATGCGCCGTCCGGCCAGGACTGTACTGAAATGAGATTCGCGCAGACAGGGGCGCCACAATGAGCGCCGATTCCAACCGGCTTAACTTGCTGCAGCGTCACGCCTGCGCGGTTTGTGGGGCGTTGCTAGTCTTTCTGCCCGCCGCGCATGTCTGTGCGCAGGACGGCGACACGTCCGACGGCGATCCGCTACCGGTTTTTCAGGCCGACTACGGCGGCGTGGGCCTACTGGAAACACCCACCGCACGGATGGCACCGGTCGGTACGTTTTCGTTCACCTACAGTGAAGTCGAGCCCTATACGCATTATGCGTTCAGCTTCCAGCCATTCGAATGGATGGAAGCTGGCTTTCGCTATACCCAGATCGAAAACCGGCTCTACGGCCGGTCGATCGCCGGCAACCGCGACTATCTGGACAAGGGCGTCGACCTCAAGCTTTCGCTGGTCGACGAGGGTGCCTATATGCCGCGGCTCGCCGTCGGCTTTCGCGACTTCGGCGGCACCGGCCTGTTCGGCAGCGAATACCTGGCCGCCAACAAGCGCTGGTACGACTTCGACTTCAGCCTCGGGGTGGGCTGGGGCTATCTCGGCTCGCGCGGCGATTTCAGCAACCCGGTCGGTATCGTCGCCGACCGCTACAAGGAACGCATCAACGAAGACACCGGTCAGGGCGGCGACTTCAACCTCAAGCAGCTGTTCTCGGGCCGCCCCAGTGTGTTCGGCGGTATTGCCTATCACACCCCGTTCGAGCCGTTGACGCTGCAGGTCGAATACGAGGGCAACGACTACAAAAGCGAGCCGCTCGACAATCCGCAGGATCAGGATTCGCCGATCAACATCGGCGCCCGCCTCAAGGTCAACGACAACCTGACGCTGTCGGCTGCCTGGGAGCGCGGCAATACCGCCATGCTCGGCGCCACCCTGAGCGTGAATCTGGCCACGCTCAAGCAGCCCAAGAACGATCCGGCGCCGGTAGCCGTCGGCGAGCCCGGTGCCGCGCGCGAGCAGGGCGAGGGCTGGGACGAGGCCGCGCAGCAATTGTCCGCCAACGCCGGTATCGCCACCCGGCGTATCTCCCGCGACGGCAACGCGCTGGTGGTGGAAGGCTCACCCAACCGGTACCGCAATACAGCCGAAGCCGAGCTGCGCGCCAACCGGATTCTGCATAACTTTGCCGATACCGATATCGACCAGTTCCGCTACCGATGGGTCGAGCGCGGCATCGTCGCCCGCGAGGACATATTGCCGCGCGATCCGCTACCGGCCGAACCGTTCATCGTGGAGCCGAGCAGCGTATTCAGCGATCAGGACTACCGCTACGGCGTCGCCGCGGTGGCCGCTTCGGCCAAGCGGGCAGCGCGCGAAGACGAGCAAACACTCTACGAGGACTTCGGCGACGTCTTCAGCTGGCGGTTCACCCCGGGCCTGCGCCAGAACTATGGCGGGCCGGATGGCTATCTCTATCAGATACTCGCCAAGCTCGACACGCAGCTCAAGACCGACGAACACGGCTGGTTCTCGGGCACGCTCGGCTACACGCTGCTCGATAACTTCGACAATTTCGACTATATCGCCGACTCCGATCTGCCACGGGTACGCACCTACGTCGCCAATTACCTCGACGAAACCGAGCTCGGCGTATACAACCTGCAGTACACCCGCACCGCACGTCTGGCCGACAACTGGTTCGGCATGGCCTATGCCGGCTATCTGGAACAGATGTATGCCGGCGCGGGCGGCGAGGTCATGTACCGCCCGTTCAACAGCGATGTGGCCTTCGGCATCGATGCCAACTGGGTGCGCCAGCGCGATTTCGATACCCAGTTCGGCCTGCGCGACTACGAAACCTGGGTCGGCAATGCCACCGCCTATATCGACACCGGTTTCAAGGACGTACTGGCCAAGATCAGTGTCGGCCGGTATCTGGCCAAGGACATCGGCACCACGCTCGATTTCTCGCGGCGCTTCGAGTCGGGGGTACGCCTGGGCGCGTTCGCGACCTTCACCGACGCCGGCGACGACTACGGCGAAGGCGGTTTCGACAAGGGCATCTACCTGAGCATGCCGCTCGATCTGTTCTTCAACAAATCGTCGCGCAGCTACGCGTCGGTCGGCTGGCAGCCGCTCACCCGCGACGGCGGGGCGCAACTGGCACGCCGTTACTCGCTCTACGGCCTGACTGACATGCGTGCGATCGACGACTACTGGGAAAGCTACGAAGACGTGCGGCGCTAAGTTCGTGCGCCGGCGCGGCGTCCGCATGCGAACGGCGGGGCCGAGCGGTCGTGTGCGGCGCGCAACCGGTAGCGCGGCAAGCTGTGATCGCGTGCGCGCGGGAATCATCCGACCCGCGACGCGTTGCAGTACGAGGCGAGCGCCGCGTGTCGCCTCATGGTGTCATCAGGATAAGGTTGGGCAAGTCGCGGATCACACAGGTCTGTGCGCAGCCGCGACGGCCCGCCAATGGTAGGATGCGCGAATTGTCAGCGCGCTGGCGCCAGTATTCGGCGACCGATTCAGTGGAGTGTTCGTGAATAAATTGCTTTTCCCGGTTTTAGCTTCGGGCCTGCTTGGGCTCGCCGCGTGCAGCACGACACCGGCCTGCCTGAAGACACAGTCCTATATGAACGCGCAGTCGTTCCCGCCGTTGAAAAGCCCGGCGGGCCTGGACGTGCCCCAACCCGATCCGAGCATGCGCATCCCCGATGTGGCGACAGGCCCGGTCGGCCATTTCGATGATGTACCCGCCGGCCGCGACGCCGAAGACCCGGCCGCGCGTTGTCTCGTCACGCCACCGGCGATGAACAGCTAGCTGTGTAAACCCACCAGGTTGTTCACGTCCAAGCCGAGTCGGCTAATGGGTGTTTTGTAATCGAGGCGGGCATGTGGGCGGTGCCAGGCGTAGGTTGGATTAGCGCAGCGTAATCCAACAAGGAACGCAGCCCCCAGAGCCAATCAGGCCGCCGTGCTTCAAATTGGCCTCGAGGCTTGCCGCATGTTGGCTTACGGCCTGCCGGCCTAAGCCAACCTACACGGCCTCGATCAGGCGTAGGTTGGATTAGCGAAGCGTAATCCAACACCGAACGGAGCCCCTTATGGCGTGTACCCGCCAGGCTTTGGCTGGTCACGGTGCCAGCCCCCTGTTGGCTTACGGCCGTTGGCCTAAGCCAACCTACGCGGCTTCGCAGGTGAGAGTCGGCAAATGAACGCCAAGCGCGCAAATGATGGATCGGGATTGCCAATAACGACCAATAGCGAACGTAGGGCGTAGGTTGGATTAGCGAAGCGTAATCCAACACCGGACGGAGCCCTTTATGGTGTGTACCCGCCAGGCTTCGGCTGGTCACGGTGCCAGCCCCCTGTTGGCTTACGGCCGTCGGCCTAAGCTAACTCTACGCAGCTTCGACCGCTCCGGTGTCTGACAATGTTGGCCTACGGTCTGCGGGATCAAGCCAACCTACTTCGCCGAGGTGGCCACGAGCCGTAGGGCGGCGCGCACAATCGAAGCTCGCCGGTGAGGAGATTCAACAATCCCTGCCGCTGCGCCACCCCGGAAGGGCTTTTTTTACGTTACAATGCGCGTCGCCGTAGGGGAGAGGTGTCCGAGCGGTCGAAGGAGCACGCCTGGAAAGCGTGTGTGCGGTAACCCCGTACCGAGGGTTCGAATCCCTCCCTCTCCGCCACCCCGGCAAACCCTACCGGCAGGGGTAGGTTGGATTAGCGAAGCGTAATCCAACAAAGAACCCCGCCTCGATATCGACTCGCCCACCAGCGCTTGCGCTGGCTACGAAGCGAATCCGCTATTGGCTGACGGCCCGGCGGGCCGAGCCTGTCGATGCCAATACGGCACGCCAGTTGGGCAAAGCGCAGCGGGTAACGTCCGCTGCGCCTGGCGCGTCTTTAATAGGTAATCCCCGGATCGCCGCTCTGAATGGAGTCGTCGCCGACCTCGCCGCCTTGCGGCTTTTCTTCCTGGTCTTTCGAATCGTCGGCCTGGGGCTGCGCGTCATCCATCGTGGGATGGTCGACGTGCTGATCCGTAGTTTGCGAGTCGAGCGCGCTATCTTCGTCAACGCGTTGGCAGTTGACATCGCCCTCGGCGGATTTACGGCACTCGGTGTCGGCCATGGCGGGCGCAGCCGCGCTGCACAATACGATACCAAGGCCGATAAGAAGCGTTTTCATGGGCATAAAAAGGTGGGATGGATTCTTGCCCACCAATAGAACATTGTCTGCACTGGCGCGCAAACGCGCGTTTGCGACCGAGCGAGAACAGGTAAAAGTTTCGTATTGCGCGCAACTTGGGTACCGCATTAAAACGAGTTTGTGATAAACACTGTGCAACGGCGTACCGAGTAAAGTTTTCCGCGAGCGCCGTGGCACCGACCCGCCGATAGCAAGCGGGCAGCCGAAAACAATGCTTCGAGTGCGCCGGCAGCGCCCCTTGCGCGGCCGGCGCGCCGTTAAAATGGGGCTCGTATTTTGGGGGATAACGCGTTGCAAAGCGTTTATATGTTCGGGGAGTACCACGCGCCGTTGGTGGCGCTGTCGCTTCTCGTGGCAACGCTTGCCTCGTTTACGGCCTTCGATGTGGTCAGTCGCATGGGCGCGCGCGAGAGTTGGCGCGCCTACGGGTGGTTGCTGGCGGGCGCGCTCGCGCTCGGCACCGGGGTGTGGGCGACGCATTTCGTAGCCATGATCGCCTTCGAACTGCCGGTGAGCATCAGCTACGACCTGCCGCTCATTCTGTGTTCCTGGGCGATTGCGGTGCTCACCAGCGGGGTGGCGCTAAACGCATCGACGCGTGCCGGCTCGCCGCGACGGCGTGTAGTCGTGGGTGCACTCGCGCTGACCGTGGGTATTGCGAGCATGCACTACACCGGTATGGAGGCAATGCATGTCCAGCCGCGCAGCGAATATCACTTCGATATTATCGCGGTATCGATCGCAGCCTCGTTCGTGGCCTGTCTTGTCGCCCTGTGGATGGCCTCGTTTCTGCGCCGGCCGCGTGCGCGCGGCGGCTTTGCGCGCAAGATTGGCGCGTCGCTCATTCTTGCCGGCGGCATTGCCGCGGTTCACTACATCGGCATGGCCGCCACGCGTTTCAGCGTCGGCAGCGCGTTCGGTACGCCCAGCGCACTGGATTCGGTATTGCTGGCGACGCTGGTCGGTGCCTCGACGCTGGTCTTTCTCGGCATCGCGCTGGTGGTTTCGATCCAGGATCGGCGCATCGAGTCGGAAACCGCGGAACTGGTCGCATCACTGAGCCAGGCCAACGCCGAACTGTTACACCGTAGCCGCCACGACGCGCTTACGGGCTTGCCCAATCGCTCGATGCTCAATGAACGCATCGACAAACGCCTGGAGCGCTGGAAGACGACGGGCGCGGGTTTTACCGTGGCCTATATCGATCTCGACGGCTTCAAGGCGATTAACGATCATCTGGGCCATCGCGCCGGCGATGTCCTGCTCAACCGGATCGCGGAGCTGCTCCGCCAATCGCTGACCCCGCAGGACATGGTCGCGCGCATGGGCGGCGACGAGTTCGTGGTGCTCATGGACAGTGTCGACGACGCCCGCGCGGCGAGCGCGGTCTGCGGGCGGATCTTGAGCGCGATCACTGCCGTGGAATATCAGGGCGTGGAGCTGGCGGCGAGCGTGGGGTATGCCGTGTGTCCCAACGACGGTGCCGAGGCAGAAATGCTCGTGGCCGCTGCGGATATGGCGATGTATCGCGGCAAGCTGGCCGGCAAGAACCGGGTCCAGCGCTATCGTGAAGATATGGGCGCGCGCATGTCCGACGACTTTGCCCTCCAGGGCGAACTGCGCGAGGCCATTCGCGGTGACGGTCTGGCGGTGTATTTCCAGCCGCGCTTTCATACCCGCGAACGTACGCTCATGGGCGCGGAGGCGCTGGTGCGCTGGCCGCATCCGGTACGCGGGTTCATATCTCCGGAGCGTTTCATCGGCATTGCTGAGCGCTGCGGTCTGATTACCGAACTCGAGATCCGGGTGCTGGATCTGGTGGGCGGGCATATCCGCAGCTGGCTGGATGCCGGGCTGCACGTGCCGCCGATTTCGGTCAATCTCTCGGCGGTGCGTATCCGCGATGAAGCGCTGCCGGATCACGTCCAGGCCTGTCTGGATAAATATTCGCTCGACCCGGGCTATATCAGCTTCGAGATTACGGAGTCGCTGGCCGTGCGCGAGATCGTGCAGGCGCGCAGCGCGCTGGGCATGTTCAAGCACATGGGTATCGAGGTCGCCCTCGATGATTTCGGCACTGGCTACTCGAGCCTGTTCTATCTCAAACAGTTGCCGATCCAGCAGATCAAGATCGATCGCGGCTTCATCGCCGACTTGCCCGATGTGAGTGAGTCCAAGGCGGAAATCGTCGAATGGATCATCCGGCTGTCGCACGAACTCGGGCTCAAGGTCGTCGCCGAGGGCGTGGAAACCGAAACGCAGCTGCACTATCTCCAGCAGATCGGCTGTGACGAGGTGCAGGGCTTTCTGCTCAGCCGGCCGCTGCCGGCGGAAGGCTTCCGGCAGTTGCTCATCCCGCAGGGCGCATAGCGCCTGGCAGGGCGCCGAAGCAGCATGTGCTGCACCCGGGTAGCTCAAGTACGTGTTTTTGTGTATCGTCTGCGCCCACAGGACAGCCAGCCTCGCGGCTGCGCATCGTTCTCACGCTTTCGAGGGTGGCCCGCGTCGGTGCCCCCGCGACGACATGCCGTGAACCCCGTCAGGCCCGGAAGGGAGCAGCGGCAGCGGCAGACTCGGGCGCCGGGGTGTCGCTGGCGCGGGCCGCCACCTTTACGCTTGAAACCGGCGGCCGTGGCCGCGATAGTCGTGCCTATGAGCCCTCATCGTGCGATGACCATCCGCGCCGTGTACCCGAGCGAATCATGATCGAGTCTTTTGCGCAATTGTTTGCCAGCCACGCGCATAGCGTATGAGTTTTCAGGCACTTGCCCGAACCTGGCGGCCGCGGCGCTTCGACGAGCTCGTCGGCCAGGCGCATGTGGTGCGCGCGCTCACCCATGCGCTCGAGCAGGACAAGCTGCACCACGCATTGCTGTTTTCCGGCACGCGCGGTGTGGGCAAAACCACGCTGGCGCGCATCATCGCCAAATGTCTGAACTGTGAATACGGCACCAGCGCGCACCCCTGTCGTGGCGATGAAGGCTGTGCGACCTGCCGCGAGATCGACGAGGGCCGGTTCGTCGACCTGATCGAGGTCGACGCCGCATCGCGTACCGGTGTGGACGATACCCGCGAGCTCATGGACAACGTCCAGTACGCACCGACGCGCGGGCGTACCAAGGTGTATCTCATCGACGAGGTACACATGCTTTCCAAGCATTCGTTCAACGCGCTGCTCAAAACGCTCGAAGAGCCGCCGCCGCGGGTGCAGTTCTTGCTCGCCACCACGGAACCGGAAAAGATTCCGGTGACCATCCTCTCGCGCTGTCTGCAGTTCCCGCTCAAACGCCTGCCGGTGGCGGAGATCGCCGCGCAGTTGCGCCATATCGTCGATGCCGAATCCATTACCGCCGAAGAACAGGCGCTGGTGGAAGTCGCCCGGGCCGCCGATGGCAGCATGCGCGACGGGCTGTCGCTGCTCGATCAGGCCATCGCATTCAGTGGTGGCGCGCTCGAGGCCGAACCGGTGCGCGACATGCTGGGCACTATCGGCCAGGGGCGGGTGGTCGAACTCGTGGAAGCGATCGTGGATGCCCGCGCGCCGGCCGCGCTCGAGGCGCTGGCCGCGTTGTATGCCCAGGGCATCGATATGCGCTACCTGCTGGAAGCGCTGGCCACCGCCTGGCAACAGATCGCCACCATTCATGTCGTGGGCGAGGCCACCGACGAAAGCAGCCAGATATGGGAAGCGGTCGCAGGCCGGGCCGATCCCGCGAACGTGCATCTGTTCTACGACATCGCGCTCGCCGGCGTACGCGATCTGGCCCATGCGCCGGACCCGCTGGTAGGCGTGAAGATGAGCGTACTGCGCATGCTCGCGTTTGCGCCGGCCGGAACGGACGTAGGCACGGCGGCACCGCCCCAGCAATCCAGCGCGCCGCCGCAACCCACACAGCCCGAAGTCCAGGCCAAACCGCAAAGCGCACAGACGCCCGCCAGCGGCATCGCTCAAGTTCGTGCCCAGCTGAACGGTAGCGCAAAGAAGGCAACGCCCGCGCCAGCCGATCGCAAACCGGACGAAAAACCACAGCCTGCCGAGCCGCAGCCGCACGTCGACGATGCCGGTCAGGCGCGCGCGCCAGCGGCAGAGCCCACGGCTGCGCCGGCCCCGACAGTGGCCGAGCACGAAGCGGCGCCGCCACACGCGCAGACAACCGCCCACGGCACCGCGCCAGACGCGCGAGACGATACCGGCCCTATCGACACAACCGAGCCGCCGGCCGCGGCGATATCGCAGCCGGCAACCGTCGACGAGCGTTCTGCGCCGGTCGTACCGTCCCAGCCTGAGCCTGAGCCCGAGCCCGAGGCGGCATCGAACATGGGTGCCGACGAATGGCACACGCTCGTCGAGCGCCTGTCGCTGGGCGGGTTTGCCGCGCAACTGGCGCATAACGGCATCTGTCGCCGGCTCGACGAAAATCAGATCGTGCTGGCACTGGCCCGGTCCAATGAATTTCTCGCCACGCCCAATAACAAGGACGCTCTGCAGCAGGCCCTGGCCAGCGAATGGGCACCGAAAGAGGCGCCCCGGGTCGTCATTGAATATGTCGACGAGGCTCGTGATACACCGGCCCAGCGCATCGAGGAGGATGCCCAGGCGCGCCAGCAGGCCGCCATCGCCTCGATCGAGAACGACCCCTTTGTTAAACAGCTACGCGAGCGCCTTGGCGCACAACTGCGCGCAGAAACCATCAAGCCCCATCGCAACAAAGACGCGATGCCCAACCGAGACGAACTATGAAAGGTCAACTAGGCAAGATCATGCAGCAGGCCCAGGCCATGCAGGGCAAGATGCAGGAAGCCCAGGCCGAGCTCGCCAAGATGGAAATCACCGGCGAATCTGGCGCCGGCCTCGTCAAGGTCGTGATGAACGGCAAGCACGAGGTCAAGAATGTGGTCATCGACCCGAGCGTGTTCGAAGAAGACCGCGAATTCGCCGAAGACCTCATCGCCGCGGCGATCAACGACGCCGTGCAACGCGTGAGTGCCGCGAGCAAGGAAAAGATGTCGGAAATGACCGGCGGGCTCGACCTGCCGCCCGGCATGAACCTGCCGTTCTGAGCATGCTGCGTATCGTGTTGGTGGCCAGCTCAGGGCAGGGTTAGCCGGCATGGCGTTCTCCCCGGCGCTCACCAGCCTGATCGATGCCCTGCGCATACTGCCGGGCGTCGGCGCGAAAAGCGCGCAGCGCATGGCGTTTCACATGCTGCAGCGTGAACGCGAGGGCGCGGCGCATCTGGCGCGCAGCATCGAACAGGCGGTCGAAAACGTCCACCACTGCAAGTCCTGCCGCATGTTTACCGAGCACGAGATTTGCGATATCTGTGCCAACGAACGCCGCGATGCCTCGGTGGTATGCGTAGTGGAAAGCCCGGCCGATGTCATGGCCATCGAACAGAACACCGACTTCGGCGGCCGTTATTTTGTGCTGCTCGGTCGGCTGTCGCCCATCGATGGGGTTGGCCCGAACGAACTCGGACTGGATATTTTGCGCCAGCGGCTGGCGGAAGGCACCGTGGAAGAGGTGATCCTCGCCACCGGGGCCACCGTCGAAGGCGAAGCCACGGCCCAGTACGTGGCCGATCTCGCCCGCCAGCACAATGCCGGCGTGTCGCGAATCGCCCACGGCGTGCCCATCGGCGGCGAACTCGAATATGTCGACGCCGGCACCCTCAGCCAGGCCTTCAGCGGCCGCCGCGCCCTCTAGCGCACGCCTCAAGTAGTCAAGTAGGTTGGATTAGCGCAGCGTAATCCAACAAAGAACGCAGCCTACAGATCCAACCAGGCCACCGCGCCTGCAATCGCCCACGAGGCTTGCCCATGTTGGCTTACGGCCTGTCGGCCTAAGCCAACCTACAAGACTACAAGACCTGGATCCGGCGTAGGTTGGATTAGCGAAGCTGTATAGACCGGAGACATAGGTAACAGGTGTGCCAGGACATGGGTTACACCTCGACGCC
>NZ_APNF01000018.1:0-49207 GCF_040361235.1 Salinisphaera sp. S4-8
CCCGGCACCCAAGGATGTGCCAACACCGAGGCCGAATATACGGACGCCGCCTGCTCTGTTGATTATCGTGGTTGCTTACCGGAGCGGATCCATATATGGCTTAGGCCGAAGGCCGTAAGCCAACATGGAACGACCTCTCCTGCCGGCTTGGTGCGTCGGCCGGATCAGCCCTGCATGCTGGGTTCTTTGTTGGATTACGCTTCGCTAATCCACCCGCGCAACGCGATAGTTCTCATGTGGTTGCGGTGTCGTTTGTCGAAACCAGCGCCCGCAGGAACTCGAGTTGCAGGCCGATATTGGTGTCGTACCACGGCTGAAGGTAGGGATCGAAGTGGTTGGCGTCGATCGTTTTCACGCTCACCTGATCGGATGCCTGGGATTCGACCTTGCGGCGGTCGAAGGGGGCGACCGTGTCTCGTGTCGCGCCGATGATCAGCGTGGGGATACGGATGGATTTCAGGTACTTGAACGGGCGGTAGAAGCCCATTGTCGCCAGCGAGGCGGCGGAAACGCGATTGTCGTATTCCTCGTCGAGATGTGAGGCGACCCATGCATCGATCCGCGAGGCCCCGTCGCGATCCATCGAGGCATACTCGCCCTTCGGGGCGATCGCCGGGATGTAATGAGTGCGTCCGGGCCTGGCCAGGTCGCGGGCCATATCCCATCCGAAGCGCAGCATGCGTGTGAACGGCACGGCGGTCACTGCGCGTATGCCATCGAGCATGGGCACCTGTGCGATGGCGCCGCAGAGCTCCGGATGCCTGGACGCGATCTTGACCACATGCCCGCCGCCAAATGAGGTGCCCCAGAGCACGATTCGGTTTTCATCGACCTGGTCGAGGGTGCGGGCATGCGCGATCGCGTGCTCGACCACCTGCTCGCGTTTCCAGGGATTGATGGTGTGGCGGGGCGTGCCTTCGCTGTCGCCCCAGCCGGGGTAATCGAAGGTCAGCACCGCGAACCCGGCCGCGTTGAATGCCTCGATGAAATGCGTGACGAGAAGCAGCTGGGTGCCGCCCCAGCCGTGCACCATCACGATCGTGGGGAGGGGTTGGTGATCGCTTTCTTCGGGCAAGTGCAGCGTGGCGGCACAGGTGGTGCCTTGGCTTTCGAACGACACGTTCTGCCTGCCTTGCGAAACCATGCCGGCCTCCCTCGTCGCCTTTTGTCTCGGCTTCGGCGCGACCTGCGCCTAATGGAAAATCATTATTTTCCAAAAATGCGTCGGGCGTCCAGTCCGGATTAGCCGAGCACAGGCGACCACGCCACTACGCGTCGCAGCGCAGTAGCGTGGTCTTGGCAGGTGGGGTGGGGCGCTAGGTTTGTTCCTGCTTCAAGCGCCCGAAGTAGAGCAGGCCGGAGCCGATACCGAGCACCACCAGGGCGAGCATGACGCCGAACAGCGGCCAGGGGCCGAAGTTGTAGATGATGGGCAGGGCCAGGCCGGTGACCAGGCCGCCCCCAAAGAACGGCTCGAATACCATCTGCTTGTAGCCGAAGGCTTCATAGGCCGGGGTGCGGTTATCCGGGTCGGCGATCTTCATGAGGATCAGGCCGGTGGCGGTCACGCCCATGGACTGGCCGATATCGCCGATGCCGCGTTCGAACCAGTATTTGGGAATGATGCGCGGCGCCAGCCACAGGAACATGCCGACGTTCCAGGCGATGCCGGCCAGGCCAAGCAGCACGAAAGCGGCCCAGTGATCGGCGATCACGGTCAGCGACAGGCTGGCGATCGCCGCGGCGATGAGCAGATCCAGCGCAAAGCCCTGGATACGGACCATCAGGTCGCGATCGAGCAGGTTGTGCTTGTCGAAACGGGAGAGCACCTGTTGCACGACCAGCCCGCCTATCATTGCCAGCGGAAACAACGGCACCGCGCTAAGCAGTTCGATGCCGTTTTCGCCGCTGCCCCAGGTCATGCGTTCGACCCAGCTCATGGCCTCGAGAATACCCAGGCCCACCAGAATGGCCATGGCGATGAAGCTGAAATGCAGGGTCAGCGGTTCGATCGACTCCGAGCGCACGGTCATGTTGCCGGCCGGCACGGGGCGTTCGTCGTGGGCGACCAGGCCGCGGCGCTGATGATGCGGGATGTTGTCGACGCTCTTATCCAGTACCGCGCTCTTGCCGGTACGCACGCCCCAGTTGATCAGGATGATGCCGAACACGATGCCCGAGATCACGCCCACGGTGGCCATGCCCACGGCCAGGTCCGCGCCATCGGCAAAGCCGAGTTCGCCGAAGGTGCCCTGCAGGCCGGCGGCCGTGCCGTGTCCGCCCTCGAAGCCGATTTCGATCAGCGCGCCGGCCATCACCGGTACGCCAAAAAACGGCGCCAGAATGAGCACGGCGATGAGGATGCCGATCACATACTGACCGGCGCCGAGCGTCACCCCGAACGCCAGCTGGGGGCCAGCCAGACCCCACACGCGCTTGAAGTTGGGCAACGGCACGCCCAGTAGCAGGGTGGCGAAGACCACATTGATCAACAAGCCGGGCAGGTCGCTCCAGATGGACAGCATCGATTCGGGAATCGCGCCCTGGGCGAGCGGCGCTTCTTCGCCGCCGACCGCGCGCACGATCGCGCCGAGCACGCCGGGGCCGAGCAACAGCCCGATACCGCCGGCCAGAATCGAGGCCGGCAAAAACAGTTTCTGGGCCGGCGCCCAGTGCATGCGAACCCATTTGCCGGCATAGAGCAGCACGGCGAGTATAAGTAGCGAAAAGCCAATCTGGTCGGCAGACATGACAGCCCCCTGGCGGTTGTATTCTGATTCTTGCGAAGTGCGCGGTTCCCGACGGCACATCGCTTGCCGTTGCCATGGCGACCTGTCGTCGCCATACCCCCGGTTCCTACACTAGTCGGATTCGCTCGGGCAGGGAAACGCAGTTTTCGTGCCGTCACGGCATGACTCTGCACAAACGCTTGTGCTGTGCCGATAGATCAAGCGCAAGTTTATGATTATAAAAACCAAGCCTCGGCGCTATTTACGAGCCAGCCTCGATCGCGGCGGCCAGTTCGTCCTTGCTCATGCGGCTGCGGCCCTTGATATCCAAGGCCTGCGCGCGATCATAGAGCTCGGCGCGCGTCATATCGGTGCTTTCATCGACACGGCCGGCCTGTTCGCCCTGCGCCCGGTTGTCTTTCGAGCGCTTGTTGTGCCCCGCCGCCCGACTGCTTTTTTTCGGTGACTTGCCAGCGGATGACGCATCGTTTTTCTGTTCCAGGCTGCGCTTGAGCACAGCCATGAGATCGACCGGCTCTTCGTCGCTGTCGGCATCCTCGATATCGTCGTCTTCGGCCTCGTGGATCACGTCCTCGTCGGCTTCGAGCTTGTCGTCCACGCGCTCGCGAATACGTTCGGAGCGCACATCGGTGAGTGCTGCGCGATCCAGGGTCTTGCGACCGTTCGCCTCGATAGACTTGACCATCTTCTTCGTGAGGTCGTCGTCCGCATCGATCGATTCCGGCAGGCCGATATCGGCCGGGGTGCGCAGCTCCTCGGCAAACCGCAGGATCTCGGCCCGCAGAATGCCCTGGTGCGACAAAATCGCGAGCAGATATTCCTTGCCGCGGATCACGCAGGTGGCAATGCCCGCACGCTCGCTGTCTTCCATGCTCTGAGCCAGCAGTCGGTAGGGCTTGATCGCGCCCTGGTTCGGCGCCAGGAAGTAGGCGCGCTGAAAGAACATCGGGTCGATCTGGTCCACCGGCACGAAACGGCGCAGGTCGATCTCCTGCGATTTCTCCGGGGCAATAGCGTCGAGCTCGTCGTTTTCCACCACCACGAACTGGTCTTTCTCGACCTCGTAGCCGCGTACGATCTCGTCGGATTCGAGTGCGACTTCTTCGGCGGGGCAGAAATAGCGCTTGGCCAGCGGCTCGCCGTCGTGATCAACCATGCGCAGCTTCACGCGCTTGGAACGCGTGGCCACGTACAGACTCACCGGCAGGCTCACCAGCCCGAAGGTGATCGTGCCGGACCAGAACGGCCGCGGGCCATGGTGCTCGGCCTCGTGGTAGTCCTTATCGTCGTCCTTGTCTTCCTTGTTTTTAGGCACTCTTGCGCTCGCGCTTCAGGCTGGCTTCCAGGGCCTCGGCCACGTTGTCCGAGGGCTCGCGCTGTTTGATCGGCGTCAGCTTGACGCTCTCGCCGCGGCGTTTGGTCTCGATGAGGTCGAGAATGCGCTCGCGGTGGCTGTTCTCGTAGTCCGCCGGGTCGAAATCCTCGGCCAGCATGTCGATGAGCTGGGCCGCCATGTCCTGTTCCTTGTCATCGAGCTTGCGCCCGCTCGGCGCCTTCAGCTCGTCGATGGACACGACCTCGCCGTCATGGCGCAATGACACCATCACCGGGTAGCCGTGGTACAGCCGCAGTGCGCCTACATAGGTCTTCTTGCGCATCACCCAGCGCGCCACGCCTTCGCGGCAGGTCTGTTCGAGCGCTTTGATGAGCGCGCCGTAGCTCGCCTCGTCCCCGTCCGGGCCGAGATAGTAGGGGCGCAAATACCAGCGATGGTCGATCACCCCGGCCGGCAGAAAATGCAGGATATCGATCTCGCGTGACGCCTCCGGCTCGATCGCGTCGAAGTCCTCCTCGTCGAGGACCACCCAGTCATGGTCCTCGGTCACGTACGCATACTGCGCCTCGGACTGGGCGACCACATCATCCGTTTCCGGGTTGACCATCGCCTGCTTGACCGGCACCTGGTCCTTCTCGTGCAGCAGCCGAAAATGAACGCTCTTGTCGGCCACCGCCGCATAGAACTTCACCGGCACGCGCATGCCGCCGAAATGAATCGCACCTTTCCACATCGCTCGGGCGGTCATGGGCTCGTCTCGCTGTTGGCCGGGAAGGCTTTCAACTGACTATGACGGAAAACCGGGGAAGACACAGTCCGCAAATGAACGCAGATGGACGCGAATTTATTTGAGACTAGGTTGGGGTGCTGAAGGGACGTTGTGGGGGAGGGGGCGGTGGCGCCCATGAGATGCAGAACTCGCGTTTGTTGGGCTGTATCTGCACGTTAGTATTATTTGTAACCGGGGTCAGCTATGGCGTCGCATGCTATGCGAGACTTGGATTTTCTCCATATTGCGGACTCTTGGAGAGTCGATTGCACCTACGATAGGTGGCAAACTTTTTTGGGGCCAGTTCATGAGCGAGCTTTCCGGCGAAGAACTACAACGCGCGATCTATCCTTTTCTCCAGGCCCTCAACGATGGAGCCGAGTTAACCTCGAGCGAGAAACGCCGACTCTCGAACATTCTCGAGGATAGTTACAACTTCATCGCTGGCGCGCTAGCAAAACCGAACTTGTTCGTCGCCGCAGCTCAAGAGCAATCTCGTATAAAAGCAATAGAGCGTGAACGTGCCGACCAAGCGAAGGAGCGCGAAACAGAACAGCGCAACCTAGATGCACACAAGAAATTTGTTGAACAGACGTTCAAGAATGCAGACCACTATTTCCGCGGTGTTCAGCTTGCGGGCTACGCCGCATTCTTTGGTCTTTGGAACTTGACGACCTCGGCTCATCATGTACTAGCCACGCTTGCTGCACTATCTATGCTTATCTCAGCGGTGGCGTTCATCACATGGGAGTCTGCGCGTGCAACTGCATTGTCGTTCGCATTGAGAAAGCATGCGAAAATGAGTTTTTCGACAGTAGAAGAGTTCGTCGACTCCCGGAAGAGCGGGTGGTTTGAAAGATTCACCAATTCACGTGCGATCGCCAACACACGATTCGGCTTTTGGATAGCCGCAGTGATACCCGGTTCTCTAGGTCTTATCTTGCTTGCTAGTCAACTCGTTAGCGATTTAGCGTCAAGCCTGTGACTTTTCTTGGGACCTAAAGGGGACAGACACTTCTCCCTTCCCTCGAGCAATTGAGCAATTCTCTAATAGGTATGGCTAAAACAGCTCGATACTGCCCGGATAGCTCGTCAAGACACTATCACTGGTACACAGCGTCAGGTCTTCGACCTGCGCCTGTGCCACCAGGATTCGATCGAACGGATCTTTGTGAATATCGGGCAGATTAGCGATGGCGGCGGCATGGCGGCCGCTGATTGGCAGTTCGTCGTAGCCGTTCTCGAACAGGGCGCGGCGGAGCCGTCCAGCGGAAACCTTGAAGTCGGGCCGATTGAGTCCGGCCTTGATCGCTACTTCCCATATGCTGGCAGCGCTGAATAGCAGCTGGTTTGCTTCATCCTGAATGAGGTCGGCCGCTCTTGGCGGTAGCCGGTTAGAACCGGCGGCGGCCCAGAGCAGCAGGTGTGTATCCAGCAGGAAGATCACGATTGGTCGTAGAACGTGTCTTCGATAGCTTCCTTACCCAGCTCGTTGAAGTCATCGGGCACGTCGAACTCGCCGGCCATGAAGCCGATGCGCGAAGGCGTTTTATCGTCGAAGGCTGTTAGGGCGCTGACTTTCACCAGCGGCTTGCCGGCCTTGGCAATAATGAAGGGCTCACCGTTTGCAGCGTCTTCGATAAGGCGTGAGAGATGGGTTTTGGCTTCGTGGATATTGAAGGTGTTCATGCCGTGCTCCGGTTGAACTAAGTTAAGTTAGTTTAATCCCGGGTGGTGCGGTAGACAAGGCGCTGGGAAGTCCGGTAACGGTCTGGTCATCCGTGTTCGGTGGCTCGATTTATCTGTCTCGACGTCGACGGTGCGTTTGGCACCGTCCGATCGTCGCGATACAGATACAGCCTCAGAGTTCGAACCTTGCTACGGAGCCCTTCCGAACGCTGGAACCAATTCGCGTTAATTCGCGTTAATTCGCGTTCATTTGCGGATAATTTCCAGCAAGGACTGGCCGCCGAAGCCGTCGTTAGCCTCTTTAACTGACCGCATCCTGCATCGCTTTGGTGATCCGCTTGCTAGCCTCGCCGAGGTGAAGCCAGGGATCTTTTTCCAGGTTCTGCAGCCGCTGCAGTACGCGCTGAATATCGTAGTGATCCGGGCTGTTTAGGTCGGTCAGCTCGTCCCATCGAATCGGTACGGCAATGGTCGGTGTGGGATGGGCGCGGGGCGAGTAGCTGGCGATGGCGGTGGCGCCGCGGCCGTTGCGCAGGTAGTCGAGGAATATCTTGCCGCGGCGTTTGTGTTTGGCCATGTTCGTGGTCAGGCGTTTGGGTTCGCGGGCGGCGAAGGTTTGGCAGACGGCACGGGCGAAGGCCTTGGCGTCGTCCCAGTTCGTGTGGCGTTCGATGGGGACGACCAGGTGCAGGCCCTTGCCGCCGGTGGTGCGCAGGAAGGCGGTGAGTTCGAGTTCGGCCAGATAGGCACGCAGTTCGCGGGCGATGCGGCAGGTTTCGGCCCATTCGACGTCGGTATGCGGGTCCAGGTCGAAGACGAGCTGGTCGGGGCGTTCGACGTTGTCGATACGCGCGCCCCAGGGGTGGATTTCCAGCACGCCGGCCTGCACGAGCGCGACCAGGTCGGCCGTGTCACGTACATAGACATAATCCTGCGTGTCGTCGGGCGCCTTTTTATCTGCAATGGCGACGGTCGGCAGGCTGTCGGGGAAGGCCGTGCGCGGGTGCTTCTGGAAAAAGCATTCGCCGTTCTGGCCGTCGGGGCAGCGCAGCAGCGACAGTGGCCGGTCGGCGATATGCGGCAGAATCCAGTCGGCGATGGCGACGAAGTAGCGGGCGAGTTCGATCTTGGTGAGCCCGGTTTCCGGGTAGACCACGCGATCCGGGTGGGTCAGGCGGATGCCTTCGAGTTTGACGGCGCGGCGTTTTCGCTTGGCGTTTTCGCTGCGCGGCAGTTTCTTTGGGCCGGTCGATTCGCCGTTGTGCTCGGGTGCTGCGTGCGGGTTCGCGCCGATTGAATCCGCATCGCGATCCTCGCGCAGGCCGCGAAAGCTGGGATGGCGGAGTACGCCGCTGGCCGTGCGTTCGGTAAACGTGACGTCGACCACCAGTTCGGGGCGGACCCAGTGGGCGGTATCGGCGTCCGGCACGGGCTCGGCGAAGGGGCGTTTGGATACGTCGAGTTGGTCGAGCCGTGCGGAAAGGTCTTCGATCTGGCGGTCCGAAAAGCCGGTGCCGACGCGCCCGGCATAGACGAAGCGGCCGTGCTCGTCGTGCCTGCCGAGCAGCAGCGAGCCGAAGCCGGCACGCGAGCCCGAAGGTTCGGTATAGCCGCCGACGACGAAGCTGTCGTCGTGGCTGGTCTTGATCTTGCGCCACTGTTTGCTGCGTCCGCCGCTGTAGGCGCCGTCGGCGCGTTTGCTGATGATGCCTTCCAGCCCGCTCGCACTGGCCTGTTCGAAAAACGCCGGGCCCTGGCCCTGGATATGGTCGGTATAGCGCAGTGCCCGGTTGGCGTCGGCCGCCTTGCAGAGTTTTTGGAGCAGGCGTTTGCGTTCGGCCAGCGCGACCTTTTTAAGATCGTGCTCGCCGGCGTGGAGCAGGTCGAACACCTGGTAGACGAGCCGGTCGGTACGGCGGTTGGCGATGGCATCCTGGAGTGGGCCAAAACGGCTGATGCCGTCGCGATCGAGGGCGACGATTTCGCCATCGAGCAGGGCGCTGTCGATGGGCAGGGCTTCGACGGCGCGGCGCGTGGCGGCAAAGCGGTCGGTCCAGTCCTTGCCGTTACGGGTGAGCAGCGTTGCCTGCCCGTTTTCCAGTCGCGCAAGGATGCGATAGCCGTCGAACTTGATTTCGTGCAGCCAGTCGTCGCCGGCGGGCGCTTTGTCCGACAAGGTGGCCAGCCGCGGTTTGGGCGTGCGGGCGAGCGTGCGTTTACGGGCGCCGTCGAGCGCGCCGGCGTCGAGGTCGAGCGTGGGGGCGGGCGCTTGCGGTTCGTGTTTGGCGGCCGCGCCGTCGGCGATTTCGGCCATGGTGCGGCCGGTGGCCACACTCGTATCGGCCTCGCCGGGTTCGTCGATGGGTTGGTGCTTGTCGCGGCGCTTGATGAGCAGCCAGTTCTTGCCGCCGTCCCCGGCCTTGCCGCCCATCTGGGCAAGCGTCCAGCGCCCGGCCAGTTTTTCACCGGCGAGCTCGAAATCGATGCGGTCTTTCTTGCGTTGGCTGGTTTCGCGCCAGAGGCCGGCGTCCCAGATCATGACCTTGCCGCCGCCGTACTGTTTTTTGGGGATCGTGCCCTCGAAGTCGCCGTAGTCGAGCGGGTGATCCTCGACCGCGACCGCAAGGCGTTTTTCGCCCGGTTTCAGGCTCGGGCCCTTGGGCAGCGCCCAGCTGCGCAGAACGCCGTCTTCTTCCAGGCGCAGGTCGAAATGCAGATGCGAGGCGGCGTGCTTGTGCACGACAAAGCGCGGCCACTCGCTGGCGGGGCTGTTCTGTTCGCCCGCGGGTTCGCGGCTGCGGGTGAAATCGCGCTTGTTGCGGTAGTCGTCGAGCCGGCTCACGCCAGGCCCGCCGGACAGGTTAAACGACAACGCATGGGCAGGCGTCGCGGTCGAAAATTCTGGAGTCGACCATAGCAGGCCGGCAGCTAGCCGCCATGCGGCGGACTACGCAGTATCGGCGATGGCGACAAAGGCCGCGTCGATCGCCTCGGCCAGGGCGAACGGCTCGATCTCGATTTCCAGCCCGCGCCGGCCGCCGCTTATGAAGATCGTGTCGAATGCAATCGCGGATTCGTCGATGAAGCTGGCCAGTGCCTTCTTCTGGCCCATCGGGCTGACGCCGCCAAGCACGTAGCCCGTGGTCTTTTCGACCTTGGCGCGGTCGGCCATGAAGGCTTTCTTGGCGTGCGCGGCGGCCGCGAGGCTTTTCATGTGCAGCCGCCCGGAGACGGGCACGATGGCCACCACGAGCGCGTGGGTGTCGAGCTCGGCCACGAGGGTCTTGAACACCTGCTCGGGGGCGACGCCGAGCTGTTGCGAGGCGTCGATGCCGTAATCGCTATGGGCGGTGGTGTGCTCGTACTGGTGCAGCTGGTAGGGGACGTTGTGTTCGTCCAGAAGTTGAGTCGCGGGTGTCATGGGGTCGACGCGGGTCCGGTATTCTTTTCGAACGGTGCCCTAGTATTCTAAGCCCATGAATATCGTCGATCGACATGCAGACGATGTGGCCCGCATCGCTCGCCGCTATGGCGTGAAGCGGTTGGAGCTTTTTGGCTCCGCTGCCCGTGGGGACTTTGATCCGCAGGCCAGCGATCTCGATTTTCTGGTCGAGTTCGGCCCTGAGCCACCGGGGGGCGTGGCGCATGCGTATTTCGACCTTCTCGATGCGCTGACCGACCTGTTCGGCCGGCGTATTGATCTGGTAAGCAGTCGCGCGATTCGCAATCCTTATTTGCTGGCGAGCATTAACGAAACCCGGCGTGCCGTGTATGACGCACAGGCCTGAGACGTACATTTACGACGCATTGCAGGCCGCCAGTGCCATTGAGGCATTCGTCGCCGGCCAAGGCTATGCGGACTATCAAGAAAGCGCGCTGTTGCGTTCTGCCGTAGAGCGGCAGTTCGAAATTATCGGCGAAGCGTTGAATCGCCTGAAGCAACTCGATGCCGAGATGTTCACTCGCGTTCGAGGCGGCCGTCAGGCCATCGGCCTGCGTAACGTGCTGATACACGGCTATGCGAGCGTGGATGACGCGATCGTATGGGCGACCCTCGAACAGGATTTGCCGTTGATGCAGGCGGATCTTGAAACGCTAATGGGCTCAAGCGACGCGTAATAAGCGCTCGCTCGCGCTCTGTGTTCGAGTAAACCGGGGAGAGAAGCGACGTTCCTCACCCCCCGATATACGACATCTCCACCTTGCCATCGGCATCGCCGCGCCGGTTGGCGGTTTCTTCGCCACGCTGTTCGGAATAGCGGTCGTCGCGGGCAGCCCAGATACCGGATAGCAGGCTGCGCAGCTCGTCATCGCTCGCGCCCGAGCGCAGCGGGGTGCGCAGGTCGCGCCCGTGTACGCCGAACAGGCAGGTATAGAGTTCGCCGATGGCGGACAGGCGCGCCCGGGTGCAGCCGCCGCAGAAGGGCTGGGAGACGGAGGCGATGATGCCGATCTCGCCGGCGCCGTCGTCGTAGACCCAACGGTTGGCGGTTTCGCCGGCCACGTTCGCGGGCAGGCGGCTGATCGCGTGGCGGGTTCGGATGGTTTCCACGATTTCGCGGGCGATTACGACTTCTTCCATGCGCCAGCCGTTGGAGGTGCCCACGTCCATGAATTCGATGAAGCGCAGTACCACGTCCGACTGCCGGAAGTATTCGGCCATCGGCAGGATCTGGTCTTCGTTGACGCCGCGCTGGATTACGCAGTTGACCTTCACCGGGGTCAGCCCGGCGGCCTTGGCGTTGTCGATGGCGGTAAGCACCTTCGAGGCCGGGTAGCCGACATCGTTGATGGCCTTGAAGACATCGTCGTCGATGGCGTCGAGGCTGAGGGTGACGCGGTTAACGCCGGCGGCTTTCAGTTCACGGGCGCGTTGTTCGGTCAGCAGCGAGCCGTTGGTGGTCAGGCAGATATCGTCGATGCCGTCGATGTCGGCCAGCCGCGCGATGAGCACATCGATATCGCGGCGCAGCAGCGGCTCGCCGCCGGTCAAGCGCAGCTTGCTTACGCCCAGACTGGCTGCGATGCGGGCCAGGCGCTCGATCTCTTCGAAATCCAGCAGCTCGCGGCGCGGCAAGAACAGATGCTCGCTGCCAAACAGCTCGCGCGGCATGCAGTAGGTGCAGCGAAAGTTGCAGCGGTCGGTCAGCGAGATACGCAGATCCTGTAGTGGACGCGCGTAGCGGTCGGTGACGGCGGATGCTGCGGGGCTTGCTTTGCTGGAACGGGTCATCACCCGACCATAATCAGGGTTACTTGTCGCCGTCTCAAGCGTTATCTCGCCCGCGGTGGGTTGCCGAACCGGGCTGGCGGCCGGCGAATGGCCTCGATCCGGGGCGGTTGCGGTGGCACCATGCGCCTGCAACGCGGCGAATTGTCACATCGCGTCGGGCTGCAACCAAGTGCATCATACTTTCGTATAGGTGGGCGCAGATCGCGGTACGTGGTGCTGTGGTCCGATCGTCCGTGAGGCGTCGCAGGAGATATCGATGGCACTCGATGCAGAAATCCTGTCGCGGATTCAGTTCGCGTTTGTGGTTTCCTTCCATATTCTGTTCCCGGCTTTCACCATTGGTCTGGCGAGCTGGCTGGCGATGTGTGAAGGCATGCACCTGTTTACCGGCCGCGACGTGTTCCGCCGGCTGTATCAGTTCTGGGTCAAGATCTTTGCCGTATCGTTCGGCATGGGCGTGGTGTCCGGCATCGTGATGAGCTTCCAGTTCGGCACGAACTGGTCGGTATTCGCCGAAGCCACCGCACCGGTGCTCGGGCCGCTGTTGTCCTACGAGGTGCTCACCGCTTTCTTCCTGGAGGCGACGTTCCTCGGCATCATGCTCTTCGGCTGGAACAAGGTCGGGCCGAAGCTGCATTTCTTTGCCACGCTCATGGTGGCCATCGGCACCATGCTCTCGGCGTTCTGGATTCTGTCGGCCAACTCCTGGATGCATACGCCCGCGGGCTACGAGCTGCGCGATGGCGTGTTCTATCCCACGGACTGGTGGGCGATCATCTTCAACCCGTCGTTCCCGTATCGACTGGTACACATGGTGCTGGCGGCCTACCTGACCACGGCGTTTGTCATTCTCGGCGTGGGCGCCTGGTATCGCCTGAAAGGCACGGCCCACGAGGCCGCCCGGGTGATGCTGGTGATGGGCGTGGCGTTCGTTTCCATCGTCACGCCGCTGCAGATCGTGGCCGGCGATTTCCATGGTCTGAACACCCTCGAGCATCAGCCGGCCAAGGTCGCCGCCCTCGAAGCCCACTGGGATACCGAAAAAGGTGCGGCACTGGCGCTGTTCGCCTGGCCGGATGAAGCGGCCGAAACCAATCATTACGAGATTTCCGTGCCGAATCTGGCCAGTCTCATCCTCATGCACGACTGGGATGGCGAACTGGTCGGCCTCAAGGATTTTCCCGCCAGTGAACGCCCGCCCGTGGCGCCGATCTTCTTTTCGTTCCGGCTCATGGTGGGGTTGGGCATTCTCATGCTCATCGCCGGGCTGACCGGTCTTTGGCTGGCGCTTCGCGGCCGGCTGTTCGATGCGCGCGGCTATCACCGCTATCTTGTGGCGATGGCGCCGTCGGGCTTTCTCGCGGTGCTGGCGGGCTGGTTCACTACCGAAATCGGACGCCAGCCGTATACGGTTTATGGCCTGTTGCGCACCGCCGATTCGCTCTCGCCGGTCGCTGCCCCGAGTGTTATCGCCACGTTGACGACCTTCGTGATTGTCTACGGCATCGTGTTCGGCGGCGGGCTCTACTACATCCTGCGCGTGATTCGCACCGGCCCCGAGAAGGCGCCTGAACACCCGGTGCCGGACCCGTATGCCACGCCGGCCCGGCCGCTATCGTACCCGAATGAGCCGGTGGGAGAAAAATGATGGATAGCGTCGACATCCTGCCGCTGATCTGGTTTGCCGTCATTGCCTTTGGCGTGTTCATGTACGTGCTGCTCGACGGCTTCGTGCTCGGCATCGGCATTCTCTGCGGCCTGGCCTATGGCGAAGCCGAGCGCGACATCATGATGAATTCGGTCGCGCCGATCTGGGACGGCAACGAAACCTGGCTGGTGCTGGGCGGCGTGGCCTTGCTGGCGGCGTTTCCGCCGGCCTATACGGTGCTGCTGCCCGCGCTCTATCTGCCGTTGAGCGGCATGCTCATCGCGCTGATCTTTCGCGGGGTGGCGTTCGAGTTTCGCTTCAAGGCGCGGCGCAAATTGGGCTGGAATCTGGCCTTCGTGCTCGGTTCACTGGTGGCCACGTTCTTTCAGGGCGTGACCCTGGGCGCTATCGTGCAGGGTATCGACGCCGAAGGCGCCCAGTACGTGGGCGGCGCGTTCGACTGGTTCTCCGGCTTTACGATGCTTACCGGCTTCGCCCTGGTAGCCGGCTATGCCCTGCTGGGCGCGACCTGGGTGGTGATGAAGACCACCGGGCTGTTGCAGGACCGCGCCTATCGCTGGTCGCGGGTACTGCTGACCGCGGTGATCGTATTCATGGCGCTGGTGAGCGTGTATGTGCCGTTTCTCGACGGCAACTATGCCGAGCGCTGGTTCGGCTTTCCGCATGCGCTGTTGCTCGTGCCGTTTCCGCTGGCCGGCATCGCCGTGTCGTATTTTCTGTATCGCAGCGTGGCCGAACGGCGTGAATACTGGCCGTTTCTGTTGTCGCTGGGCATGTTCGCGGTGGGCTACGGCGGGCTGGCGGCCAGCTTCTGGCCGCATATCATTCCGCCGCATCTGACCATTTGGAATGCCGCGTCGCCGCCCGAAACCCAGGCCTTTTTAATCGTGGGTCTGGCGATTCTGTTGCCGTTCATCCTGTTCTATACCGGCTGGTCGTACTGGATCTTTCGCGGCAAGGTCGGTCGCGATATGGGCTATCACTAGGCCCGCGAGGAGCCGTCATGGGTGAAACATCGCGTCGTCTTCTGTGGTTCGTCGGTCTGGGCCTGGCCAGTCTGCTGGCCTGGGGCGCGGTGGCGTTCGTGTTTCGCGAAGTCATCTTCTTCGTGCTCGAACATTAGCCGTGCGTGCCGAGCGCGCGCGGTACGCGTGTGCGATGTTCTAATACCGGCATGAATGCTGCCCATGCCGCGGGCCGGCGTTGGACGCTGGCCGATCTCATCGATTTCGAAACCGTGCTGACCGGCGTGGACGAGGCAACGCTCGAACACGACCGGCTGATATTCAATCGCGATATTCGTCCTGCATTGCCTGCGGGCGATGAGCGCGGGCGCCGGCGTGCCGGTTTGCGTGCCTGGCTGGCGTATCGACGCGAGGCCGATACGCTGGAAACTGGCCGGCTCTGGCGTCACGGTCTGGGCCTGATCCGGCTTACGCTGTTGATCGGCATGGGCATCGCCGGTTTTGCGCTGATGATCGGGCTCTGTGCGAGCGCGAATCCGGGCGTTCATGTGATTCTGTTTCTTGGCGTGACGCTGGGGTTGCCCTGGCTGATGTTCATGCTCGTACTGATCGCCGGGCTGCTGGGCGGGCGTTCCTCGGCGCTGCTGGCTGGCTGGGCGGGCCGCGTGCTGGCAATCGCCACGCGTTCGCATAGCGCAGATCAGCGCCAGCGTTTTCGTGCCCTGCGCGAGCGGCTCACCGATACGGCCGCGCCCCGGCGTGCGCTGCGCGCGGCCCTTGCGCGTACGCTGCAAATCGGCGCGGTCGGTTTCAATACCGGCCTGGTGCTGGCGTTCGCGGGGTCATTGCTGGTCTTCGATGTGCGCTTCTATTGGGAAGCCACCCCGCAGACGAGCGGCCTGGTCGCCTCGGCAACACAGATCGTGGCCGCACCCTGGCGCGGCGTGTGGCCGGCGGCGGTGCCGAGTACCACGCAGATCGAAAACAGCCGGGCGCGCTTTGTCGACGGTCGCCGGCGGGTGCCCGATGTGCCCGCGAGCACGGCGGCGTGGTGGCGTTTTCTGCTCATGGCGTTGCTGGTGTGGGGGCTGTTGCCACGCCTGCTGCTCGTGCTGGCCTACGCCGCGATCGAGCGGCGTGCGTTGTCTCGTGTGGATTTTCAGTCGCCGCGCCATCGCAGTCTGTGGCGGGCGCTTACCCGTATCGAACGCGGCGCGGTTGCCGCGCCCGCGGCCGATAGCGCGCTGGTGCTCGATGTCGGCGGCAGTGGGTTGTCGGTCGCTTCGATCCGGGGCTTTCTGTTGCGCGCCCTGCGTGTGAATCCGCACGCCCATGCGCGAATCGGTGTGCTCGACGAAGCGGACGAAGCCGCGGCCGATGAAGCGCTTGCGGTGGGACCGGACCATGTCGTACTTGTCGCCGAAGACTGGGGCCTGTCGCCGCGTCAGGCCGCGGCACTGCATGCCCGGGTACGCCGGGGCGTGGGCGCGCAGACGCCGGTGACCTGGCTGATCTTCGCTCGTGACGCGCGCGGGCCGGGCGCGCCGGATGCGGCGCACTTGCAGCGCTGGACACGATTCATCGACGGCCTGCGCGATCCGGCCACCGAAATCGTGGCCTACGACCCCGGGCTATGAGATGACGATACGTACGCAAACGCCAGCCGAGTGGGTCAGCGCCGATGTTCCCTGTTTTGCCGTGGTCGGCAAGGTCAATATGGGCAAGTCGGCGGTGCTGGCAACGCTGCTGGAAGAAGACGACGATCGCATCATCCGGATTTCGCCCGAACCGGGGGAAACCACGCGCTGCCAGCGCCTGTCGCTGGTACTCGATGGGGCGGAGCGGCTGCGCTTTATCGATACGCCCGGTTTTCAGCAGCCCATCGAGGCACTGCGCGCGATCCGGGCGGTGCACGGCGAGGGCAATGGCACGCCCGGGCGGGCCGCGTTACAGGCGTTCGTGGACCAATATCGCGATCGCGGCGAGTTCGAGGACGAATGCCGTCTGCTCGAGCCCTTGTTGCAGGGGGCGGGCATTCTGTATGTAGTCGACCCGGGCGTGGCGGTCTACGACAGCTTTCTGGCCGAGATCGAAATCCTGCGTTTTTCCGGGCGCGCGCGACTGGCGCTGCTCAACCAGCGCGGCGAACAGGCCGGCACGTACGAAGCCGAATGGCGGGAACATCTGGGCAAGGCATTCAATCTGGTGCGCGTGTTCGATGCGCATCGCGCGCGCTTTGCCAGCCGGCGCGATCTGCTCGCCGCGCTCAACCAGATCGACGAACGCGATCGCGAGCATCTGCAAACCACCACGGCTTTGCTCGATGCCGAATGGCAACAGCGCCGCGAAGAGGCCGCCGAACGCATTCAGGCCTTTCTACGCAGCGCGCTCGAGCTACGCGAGCACGGTCACTATGCCGACGATGTGCCGGCGGCCGAAACCGCGAAACGCGAAGCCGTGAAACAGGCCAGTCTGCGCTATTTCGAGCGCATCGCCGCCCTCGAGCGTGAAACCGCCAACGACCTGCTGCGTGTGTATCGGCATACCGCCGTTCAGGCCGAGGCGATGCAGGGTTTCAGCGACGATCTGGATCTGGCCAGCGATGAAACATGGCGCCGGCTCGGGCTCACTCGACAGCAACTCACGGTTGTGGGCGCGGCCGTGGGCGCGAGTGCCGGTATTGGCGTCGATGCGGCGACCTTCGGCCATTCATTCGGTCTGGGTGCGCTCATCGGTGGGCTGGGCGGCGGGGCGCTTGCCTTTTTCAAGGGCGATGCGCTGCCCACGCTGCGCCTGGATCTGGCCCGTGTTGGCCCGCTCGGCGGGCAGCGCATCACCGTCGGCCCGCCGCGTAACCCGAACTTCGCCTGGGTGCTGCTGGATTCGATTCTGATCCGCTACCGCCAGATTCTGTCGCGAGCCCATGCAAGACGCGGCGACGCGATGCTCGAAGGCCAGGCCGCAGACGGCAGCATTGCCCGCGCGTTGGATGCTTCCCAGCAGAAAACGCTCGCGCGCTGGTTTCGCTCGGTCACACGCCAGCGCGATGCGCGCGAGCAGGACAGCGCGGCTTACGACGCGCTGGTCGCGGTGCTGGAATCGATCGAGCGCTCGCTCTAGTTGTCTGTCTGCTCGGCAATCGCCTGCTGGATACGGTCGTAGCTGACCACGCCGGAAAACATCTGGTCGCCCACGAGTACCGTGGGCGTGGCGCGTAGGCCGATCGCCTTGCCGGCTTCCTGGCTGCGTGCAATCACGTCGTCCGGACCGCCCTGGGTCATGCAGGCTTCCAGGCGCTGGGCATTGATGCCGGTTTCGACCGCCATGTCGAGAAACATCGAGCTCGGGTCGTCGCGTTGTGACCAGTCGCGCTGGGTTTCGAACAGGCGGTCGTGGTAGGGCCAGAACTTGTCCTGGCGTGCGGCACAGCGGGCCGCTACCGCGGCTTGCTGGGCGTGGGCATGCATCGGCAACGGGAAGTCGAAGAATATGAAACGCGCCTTGCCGGATTCCACCAGTTCGTCACGGATCCGGCGCGCGGTAGGCGCGAACGCGCCACAGGCCGGGCACTGATAATCGGCGAATTCGCGAATGGTGATCGGCGCATCCGCGCTGCCGACGGCCTCGCCGAGGGCATCGTATTCGTTGTCGAACGCGGTCATCGTGTCGGCGGACAGCGTGCGTACGTTGTCGTTGCCCGCGCCCGACGGGCCGTCGCCGCCACGAAAGCTGATCACCAGAATCGCCAGGATGATCAGTACGCCCAGAATCAGGGCAGGAACGAACAGGGCGCCAAACAGGCTGGAACGGCCGGTGTTCTGTGGGCTCATACGACGACTCCTTGGGCCGACAGGTGGGCGACAAGCCCCGGATCATACCGTGTGCGTCGCGACAGGTCAGGCACGTGATGCATCGCGGTGCAGGTTCGGCCGCGTGTCGGGCGGGCAGCCCGTGCATAAAACCCGCGCACAAAAAAGGAGGGGCGAATCGCCCCTCCTTTCACGCGGATTGCGTTCGTCAGCCGTTAGTTGCTGGCGTTATCGGCCGCTTCTTCGGTCTTGTCAGCCGTGTTTTCGGCGGCATCGCCGGTTTCGTCAGCCGCGCCGTCGAAGGCATCACGGGTATCGTCGATCAGGTCGGTGGTGCCGTCCTTGATCCGCGTCCAGGCGCTGCTGGCGGATTGCTTGGTCTGTTCCCAGGCATCGGCGGCCTGGCTCTGGGTGTTGTTCCACCAGGAGTCGTTATAGACCGGATAGCTGCTGAGCGTCTGGCCATCGGCCATCAGATTGATGCGGTACTGCGGCTCGGTGGCCTTGTCGCCCTGCATGGTTTGCACGCTGAGCTGATCGGGCGCCACGACATAGGATTTGCCGTCCAGACCGAAATCGCTCTCGGTTTCGACGATGAACGACTTGATCGTCATGTTGTTGTCGAGGATGACGTCCTCGATCTCGCCGACCTGCTTGTCGGAGCCCTGGGCATAGACTTCGGCGTCGAGCAGCTGGTCGGCCGAATACAGACCTTCGGGTTTTTGCTGGGCCAGTGCGAAGGTACTGGTGGCGGCCAGCGTGATACCGGTCAGCGCAATGGCACTCGTTTTACGTACTGCCATGGGATGTCCTCGATTACTGATAAATATCGGTTGCGATGGTAGGCCGTGTGGCTGAACGAGAACTGAAAATCCGTATTTCATTTTCGTGCTGCGTCGAGTGCGGCGTTCAGCTCGGCTTCGAAGCGGTGCAGTAACGGGGCCTGGCTTGCCATCGCCATGCGTCGAACACGCCAGAGCGGCCGGGCCAGGGACAGCCCGTCGAGTACGACGAACTCGATCGGATGCGCCGCACTGGCCTGCTCGGCGGCGAGGCGGCTCACGCACGCCAGGCCCGCGCCATGGGCGACCGCGCGTACGATCGCGCCGCTATCGTCGATCTGCAGCTGGGCCGCGGGCGCGGTATAGCCGGCCAGGGCCAGGTTTTGTTCGAACACCGCGCGGGTGCCCGAGCCGGGCTCGCGTGCGACCCAGTGGTGCCGATCCAGATGCGCGAGTTCGATCGTGTCGGTGGCATAGCCGGGCGGTGCGATGACCTGCAGCGTGTCCGTACGCCAGTGGGCGATATCGAGATCGTCGCGTTGCGGCGGGCCTTCGATGAGGCCGATGTCGGCCTCGAGATTGGCCACGCGCGCTTCGGCGCGGGCGCTGTTGCCGGAAAATACCTGAATCTGCAGTTGCGGGTGGCGGCTACGCAGCGTCGCTAACGCGACCGGTAGCACGTAGCGCGCGATCGTGCTCGAGGCGGCCAGGCGGATACTGCCCGTCAACGCCGCCGCGCCATCGGCGCCAGGCGCGAGATGTTCGGGCAAGGCGGCGAGGGCGTTCATGGGGGCGGCGCTCAGTGCCAGCAGCTGACGGGCGGCGGGCGTGGGCACGATCTGACGACCGTGGCGTTCGAACAGGGTGACGCCCAGGGCTTCGGCCAGTTCCGAGATAGCCTGGCTCACCGCCGCCTGGCTCAAATACAGCGTATCGGCAGCGCGGCGGACCTGTCCGGTGCGGGCGACCGCAGAGAATATCTCCAGTTGCCGCAGGGTAAAGCGTAGGCGTGTAGTCATTACAAATTATTCGGTAAAGCCGAATGGTAATTTAATTTTAATTAGATTTTATTGAATGAAAAGCAGGCGCAGGATTTCTTCCATGGTTTTCGTTCGGAGTTTTGCGGATGCGCTTGTCGAATGCGGTGTGGGCACGGCTGCCGGTTCCTCAGAGCGCAGGCCGGATCGCGCCCGTGCTGCCAGGCCTACTGCTATGCCTGGGCTTGGCGGCGCTGTCCTATGTGATCGCCGCCTGGCCGGCGCTCAACACGGTGGTGCCACTGAGCGCGTTGACGGTCGGTATTCTCGTCGGCGTGGTTGTGCGCCTGTGCGTGCCGTTGCCGACAGCCTGCGAGCCGGGCGTGCGCTGGACGCTGCATTATCTATTGCGCGCCGGCATCGTATTGCTGGGGTTTCGCGTCGTGGCCCAGGATTTGCTGTCGGTGGGTATGGCCGGGCTGGCGCTGGTGGCGGTCGCGGTGACGAGCACCATCGTGTTGTCGGTCGTGCTCGGGCGGCTGCTTAAACTGCCCGATACGCTGAGTGTGCTGGTCGGTTGCGGGACCGGTATCTGCGGCGCCTCGGCCGTGGTGGCGGTCGATGGCGTGATTCGTGCGCGCGAACAGGATGTGGCCTGCGCGATTGCCATGGTTACGGTTTTTGGCACGGCCGCCATGTTTGCCTATCCTAGCCTCGCCGCGCATATGGGATTGAGCGAGTCGGCCTATTCCGCCTGGGCGGGCAGTTCCATTCACGAAGTTGCCCAGGCGCTGGCGGCCGGTTTCGCGTTCGATCCGGCGGCGGGTGTACAGGCCAGCCTGTACAAGCTTTCACGCGTCGCCCTGCTGGTGCCGGTATGTGCCGTACTGGCGCTGTGGTGGCGTCGGCGCGCGCAGGAAGGCGATCGCGACTTTCGCAGCGCGCCCTTTCCGTGGTTCGTGGTGGGTTTCGTGCTCATGGTGGTGCTCAATTCGGCAACGCCCATGCCGAGTGCGCTGCATGACGGGCTCATACGCCTGGATGCTGCCCTGCTGAGCGCCGCGATGGTCGCGATGGGCTTGCAGACCCGGCTGGCGTCGGTGCTCGGTCTGGGTTGGCGTGCGCTTGCGCTCGGGCTGGCGCTCGCGGTCTGGATCAGCGCGGTCGCGCTGGGTGGGGCGCTTTTGATCGGCTAGGCCAGAATCGGCCGCTTGTATCCGAATTCGTCGCGGTCGGGGCTAACAATAGCCGTTGCGTTTACTGTCGTTTTGGCGGGGAAGGCGTTACCATTAGTTGCACTGCACAATGACCGTGGGTTTCATCCCATTGTGTGCAACGAATCTGGTGGAACTGACGTAGCAAAAATCGTAGCGTGGGCTATGGTTGGCTACGTCAAGCGCGATCACCCGTTGGAATGCCTGTAATGTCTATCAAAACACTTGCAAGAACGATGCGTGGCCTGCGGGTTCCGTTGATCGTCGCGCTCCCCTTGTTGCTAAGCGGCTGCGGCGCGCAGTGGTTCGTCGATACCTTCTACCTCAACGAGCTGGTGACGTTCTTCACGGCGGGCCCGGTGGCCGCCTACGAGCGCAACGTCATGCTGTTCACCTTCACGGTGATGCTGTTCGTGCTCGTGCCGGTGGTGGGCTTTACGCTCTGGTTCGCGTGGCACTATCGCGCGTCGAACCGCAAAAACACCTATACCGCCGACTGGTATCACTCGACGTTGCTTGAAGGGTTTCTCTGGGGCGGGCCGGCCGTGATCATCGTGATTCTGGCGGTGCTGACCTGGGTGAGTACGCATGATCTGGATCCGTACAAGCCGTTGGAGTCCGACAAGCCGCCGATCGAAGTTCAGGCCATCGCCATGGACTGGAAATGGCTGTTCATCTACCCCGACTACAACATCGCGGTGGTCAACGAACTGGCCATGCCGCTGGATACGCCGGTGCAGATTGACCTGACCTCGGCCAGTGTCATGAATGCCTTCATGATCCCGCGGCTGGGTAGCCAGATCATGGCGATGTCGGGCATGCGTACGCGCCTGCATCTGATGGCCGATCAGCAAGGCGAATACTTCGGCAAGAATTATCAGTACAGCGGCGACGGTTTCGCCAACATGAACTTCCAGGTTCATGCGGTGAAGCCGGCGGAGTTCGAGCAGTGGGTCGCCAAGGCCCGGTCCGCGTCGAAACCGCTCGATCTGGCAGCCTACCGCGAACTGGTGCAGCCCAGTAAAAAGGTCGAGCCGACCTATTACTCGTCGGTTTACGACGGCCTGTTCGACTATGTCATCAAGCGCTTTCAGGAAGGCGATGGGTCGGTGCCGCCGCCCGAGCGCCTGACGGATCGCTAGCTTCAGCGCATCGAGGACACGATGTTCGGAAAACTCACTCTAGACGCGTTCACTCATTCGAGCCTGATCATCGTTTTCGCGAACGTGATCATGGTCGGAACCGGTGTGCTGGTTGTCGCCCTGCTGACGTATTACCGCAAGTGGGGCTATCTCTACCGCGAGTGGTTCACCACGGTGGATCACAAGAAGATCGGGATCATGTACATCACGATCGCGCTGATCTTCCTGTTACGTGGCTTTATCGATGCGTCCATGGTGCGCGCGCAACAGGCCACCGCCGGTTCGGGCGGGGCGGGCTATCTGGAGCCGCACCACTTCGCCGAGCTGTTTACCGGCCACGGCACGATGATGATCTTCTTCATGGCCATGCCGTTTCTGGTGGGCTTGATGAATATCGCCATCCCGCTGCAGATCGGCGCGCGCGACGTGTCCTATCCGTTGCTCAACGCTATCAGCCTGTGGCTGACTGCAGCGGCTGGTGCGCTGGTGATGATCTCGCTGCTGATCGGCCAGTTTTCGGAAGCCGGCTGGTCCGGGTATACGCCGTTCTCCGGATTGGATCACAGTCCGAGCTCCGGCGTGGACTACTGGATATGGGCATTACAGATATCCGGTATCAGTACCACGCTGACCGGGGTCAACTTCCTGGTGACCATTCTCAAAAAGCGTGCGCCGGGCATGACCTTCATGCACATGCCGATGTTCACCTGGACAACGCTGTGCACCACCATTCTGATCGTGCTGTCGTTTCCGGCGCTGACCGTCGCCCTGGCGCTGCTGGCGCTGGATCGCTCCGTGGGGACCCATTTCTTCACCAGCACCATGGGCGGCGACCAGATGATGTACATCAACATGTTCTGGGTCTGGGGCCATCCCGAGGTGTATATCCTCGTGTTGCCGGCGTTCGGTGTCTTCTCGGAAGTGGTCACCACCTATTGCAACAAACGCCTGTTCGGCTACACGTCGATGGTATGGGCGACGATGGCGATCGCATTCCTGTCGTTCACGGTGTGGGTGCACCACTTTTTCACCATGGGCCAGGACCCGTTGCGTAACGCCGCATTCGGGATCGCCACCATGATTATCGCTATTCCCACGGGCGTGAAGATCTACGACTGGATCTGGACCATGTTCCGTGGGCGGATCGAGTTCAAGCTGCCGATGCTGTGGACGCTGGGCTTCATCATCACCTTCACCATGGGTGGCATGAGTGGTGTGCTGTTGGCCATTCCCGGCGCCGACTACAAGATGCACAACAGCCTGTTCCTGGTCGCGCATTTTCATAACGTGCTGATTCCGGGCACGATGTTCGGGCTGCTCGCCGGTTTCTACTACTGGTTCCCCAAATCCTTCGGCTTCAAACTCGACGAGAAATGGGGTCGGCATTCGTTCTGGGGTTGGCTCGTGGGCTTCTATGTGGCCTTCGTGCCCCTGTACATGCTCGGCATGATGGGCATGCCCCGGCGCATGGTCACCTATGACAACCCGGTCTGGCATTTCTGGCTGGTGATCGCCGCCATCGGCGCGATCATCGTTGCCTACGGCATCTTCTCGATGTTCATGCAGATCTATGTCAGCTTTCGGGATCGCGAGAAGAACCGCGATCTGTCGGGCGACCCCTGGGGCGGCCGTACGCTGGAATGGTCGATTGCGTCACCGCCGCCGGAATACAACTTCGCGGTGATTCCGACGGTCGAGGATCGCGACGCCTTCATGCACAAGAAGGTGCACAACACGGCCTATGAGCGTCCCGAACGCTACGAAGACATTCATATGCCCAAGTCCACCCCGGTGGCGATCTTCATCGCGGCGATGGCCTTCTTCTTCGGCTTTGCCTACGTCTGGCATATCTGGTGGCTGGCCGCGCTGTGCCTGATGGGTATCGTGGGCGCGGTGATCGCGCGCAGCTTCAACCCGGAGCCGGAATTCGTCATCCCGGCCGAAGAGGTCGAGCGTATCGAAAACGCCTTCCATGCCAATCTCGAAAAGGATGGCGCCTTCGAGCGCATGAAGCATATCGAGTCGTATGGCGACGAGCGGTCGGAATATGCCGATACCGCCGAGCCGGCGACCACCGAGAAGGGCCGGCCGTTATGACAATCGACTTGCAAGCACAACCGAGGCCGTGCCCATGACGTCTAGCGCCAACGATCTCAACAGCGTTCGCGCCGCCGCTCGCGCCGATACCGAAGTCAACTTCGGTTTCTGGATCTATTTGATGAGCGACGTGATCATCTTCTCGATGCTGTTTTTGATGTACGTCGACCTGTCCCAGCGTTTTGCGGGCGGGCCGACGGCATCGGAAGTATTCGAGTTGCGCGGCGTGTTCCTCGAAACCATGGCGCTGTTGCTGTCGAGTCTGACCTTCGGCATGGCGATGGTGAATCTGCATCAGGGCCAGAAGAGCCGGGTGATGATGTGGCTCGGCGCGACCTTCGTGCTCGGCGCCTTCTTTCTGGGGCACGAGCTCAGCGAGTTCGTGCATCTGATCAACGAAGGCGCGTCGTTCACGCGTAGCGGTTTCCTGTCGGCCTTCTTCGGGCTGGTGGGCACGCACGGTGCCCACGTGTTCTTCGGTCTGGTGTGGCTTACGGTCATGGTGGTCCAGCTACAGATCTACGGTCTTACCGCGCCGGTGGCCTCGCGCCTGGCACGGCTGAGCCTGTTCTGGCATTTCCTGGATCTGGTCTGGATCTGTGTGTTCTCGACGGTCTATCTGCCCGGTATCTTGCAAGGAGGCGCGTAATGAGTCATTCCACCGACGCGACCCCCGGCCACGCGCCGACCGCGCGCGGCTATATCACCGGCTTCGTGCTGGCGCTCGTACTCACCCTGATCCCCTTCGGTCTGGTCGCCTTCGGGCTTCTGTCGCAGGGGGCGACGCTGATCGTGATTGCGATCGCGGCCGTGCTGCAGCTGGGTGTGCATCTACGCTGGTTTTTGCATCTGGACATGTCCAACGAGCAACGCTGGAACACGATTTCCATCCTGTTTTCGTTGTTGATCATGGTGGTGATGGTCGGCGGCACCATGTGGCTGTTCTACAGCCTGTATGTCCGCCACATGATGGTTGGTCACGGCTAGGTTCTAGCTGTTTCGCCGGCCCGCTTGCGGCCATAAAAAACCCCGCGTCGGTGTCCCGACGCGGGGTTTTTTTTGCGTAATCGGCCGGTGATTTATTCGTCGCCGACCTTGCCATTGGCTTCGCCCTGGGCATTGGCATCGACATCGGCGGCGGTGTCCGAGCTCATGCCCGTATCCATATCCGTGTCGGTATCCACGCTCGATTCGCTATCGCTGTTCATACCGCCCTGGGCGTTGCTATCGACATCCGCCGAGGTATCGAGATCGGCTTCGGTGTCGGTATTGAGTGCGCTTTGACTATTGGCGCGGTTCTCGGCGGTATCAGTGCCGGCATCGGCGCCAGCCGACGTACCCACGTCCGCGTTCACACCGAGCCCGGTGTCCACGCCCGCGTTGGCATCGGCGGCGGCATTGGTGTCGGCGTTTGTCGCGGCGATTGCGCCACCGCTGGCCATGGCGATGGCGGTAGCCGCAGCGATCGTTAGATGTTTGTACATTGATATCTCCTCGGTCAGTGAAGTTCGCAGACGCTCATCGCCTTGCGTGAAGACACTGTCAGCCGGGGCGACTGAATCGGCGGTTAATGCCACGGCCTTGCATTTGGCCGGCAGGCCCGGGACAGGGCATGGTTCCTGCTTGTACTCTTGGACGCTCGATTCATGCTGTAAAACAACGGATGTCCATTCTCGTCTCGGTTCTGGCCATTGCGGTCGGCGCGGCCTGCGGGGCCAATCTGCGTTGGTTGCTCGGCCTGGGGCTTAACGCGCTATTCCCGGCCCTTCCGCCCGGCACGCTCGTGGCCAATCTGCTCGGCGCGGGCTTGATCGGCATGGCCATCGCCACTTTTGCGGCTCTGCCCGAACTGTCGCCGTTCTGGAAACTGGCGATCGTGACCGGCTTTCTCGGGGCGTTGACCACCTTTTCCACCTTCTCGGCGGAAATCGTTACCCAGCTTCAGGCCGGGCGATTGGGCTGGGCGTTTCTGGGCATTGCGGCGCATGTCGTCGGTTCGCTGGTCATGACCGGCCTGGGCATGGGCGCGGTAGCGCTGCTACGCCAGATGGGACGCTGAACAGGAGCGAATGATTATGAAAGGCTTCGAGCTAATATTCATGGCGCCACGATCGCGTCGCCACCAGGGCAAGCCGGTACTGGACGTGGTCGCCCGTCTGGCCAGGGAACAGGGCATCGAACGCAGCACCCGGCGGGTGGATGCCGAAGGCACGGGCGTGAGCGGGCATACCCACTCCGTGCATTTCTTCGAGCAGGCCGACGAGCCCGAAGAGCTGATGTTCGTACTCGATGGCGGCCAGGCCGATGCGCTGGTTCGCAGCGTGGACGAACAGGCCGTGCCGGTGTTCTGTGTGCGCCGGGCGATCGAATACTGGCAGTTCGGCGAGGATTGATCGCGCGACCCGGCCGGGCCGATCGCGCTTGAATGCGCCGCGCGCGCTCAGCCGGGCTGTCAGCCGCTACGGCGCTGGTCGATCAGCGCCGGTAGCTGGTCGAAGTGGGTGAAACGGGTGATGGCGATGTCCGGGTGTGCGCCGATGGCGCCCTGCGGGTCGTAACCGAAGACCTGCATGCCGGCGCGGTGGCCGGCCAGTACCCCGGCGTCGCTGTCTTCGATGACCGCGCAGTTTCGCGGGGCCACATCGAGCGCGGCCGCCGCGGTCAGAAACAAATCCGGTTCGGGTTTCCACACGCCGATGGTGTAGGCGCTGAATACGTAATCGCCGAAATAACGAGCCAGGTCGGTCGCGTCGAGCGCGGCGGCCAGTTTCTTCTCGGGCCCGCTCGAGGCCACGCAACGCGGCAGGTCGATGGCCTCGATCGCCGCGGCGACGCCGGGCATGGGCTGTAGTTCGCGATAGAACAGGTCGATCATCTGTTGGCGATAGCGCGGCGTGAAATCATCGGCCAGGGTCACGCCATAGCGTTCGGCCAGCGTATCGATCATCTGCTCGAACTGGCCGCCGCGAAATTCCGACTCGATCGCGCGGGCATCGAGTTCGATGCCATGATCGGTGGCGAACATTTCGGCCACGCCCTTGGCGTTGAGCAGTTCGCTATCCACGAGCGTGCCGTCGCAATCGTAGATCACGGCCTCGATCGGGGGCTTGGCGGCGGAATCATTCATCGACAGACCTCGGTTACGGGGTGCCTGCGATTGCAGGCGACGCCCGCTCGACGATGGGGACGAAGTGCGCTGCTAAAACCCGCCGATCGAAAATCGGGGCCAGGCCCTGTGCCGCGGCTAGTGATGATGGCAGCAGTGCGCGGGCGCGGCGGCCTGTTTCGACAATCGCCATAGGCCCAGGCCCACCACGATGAACACCAGGTTCAGCCAGAAGGTGTAATCAAGCTTGAAAAACTCCATCGCGCCGACCGCGGTGGCCGTGGCCTCGGGCGTCAACCCGGATGCGGTGAACACGACGTCGATGACAAACCCGGTCAGCGCCATGGCGATATACAGAATCAGGCCGAGTTGCAGCGCGAGTTTGGTGCCGTAGTACTGGCGATAGACCAGCAGCATCGGAATCACGATCAAATCGCCATAGATGAACGCCAGCGCGCCGCCAAAGGAAATACCACCATTGAACAGGGCTGCCGCCATGGGCACGTTGCCCACCGAGCATACAAAGCTGAACACGGCCACCAGCGGGCCGACCAGGGCGTTTTCGATCATCTGCAGCCAGCTCACCGTATCGCCGGACGACAGGAATACCGTCTGCCAGAAACTTTGTGGCACCCACACCACGACCGTACCGGCGACCACGATACCGATGACGATATCCTTCCAGATCATCGACCAGTCCATGGCGAAGCGCGAAGCGGCCATGCGCCAGCCGTCCAGGCTGAAAAGACTGGGCACGTTGTCGTCACCGTCCGCGGCGTTTTCGGATTCCGCCTCGCGCACGCGCTCGAACGCCGCGATCGGGCCGAAGGCCTTCATCAGTACCGCCACGATCGCGATCAACAATACGCCGCCGGCGAATTCGGCGACCACGAACTGCCAGCCCATGAGCGACCAGAGAACGAAGCCCAGTTCGATCACCAGATTGGTGGCCGCGATCATGAACGCCACGGCTGCGGTGATATGCGCGCCGCGCAGGAATACGCTGCGGCTCATCGCGGCCGCCGCATAGGAGCAGGACGAGCTGATGGCGCCGAAAAAGCCGGCACGGGCCAGCGAGGCCGGCCCGTCGTCGCCCATGACCCGGGCCATGCGCCGTTTGGGCACGAATGCCTGTACCGCGCCGGATATGGCGAAGCCCAACACCAGTGCCCAGAGCATCTTCCAGCCCATGCCAGCGATCGTGTACAGCGTTTCGCCGAGCATCGAAAGCCAATTCATAAACAATCCCTCGTTTGCGCCGCGTTCGCCGCGGTGCGCGTCGAATGCGGCTCACGTTAGCCCCGTAGTCGGGTACGGCTGCAAGTGTGTTCGCAGTATTTTGTTTGTTCAGTATTGATTGAATGATTCGAAAGCCGTAGGCTTTGTGGCTATGAGCGACGCACAACAGGCGGTCAGCGCCTTCATCGAACGCATGGGCCTGGCCGCGCAAAGCGACGGCATGCCGCGCATCGCCGGGCGCATGCTGGGCTATTTCATCATTCATGGCGGGCCCGCGAGTCTGGCCGAACTGGCGCAATCGCTGCAGGTGTCACGGGCCAGCGTCAGCACCAATGCCCGTATTCTGCGTAATCTCGGCGTGCTCGAAGCCACCGCCATGCCCGGTGATCGCCAGGATTATTATCAGCTGGTCGAGCGCCATTATCTGCGCCTGCTCGAAGGCCATGTCGAGCGCATGGGCACGATGAGCGCCTCGCTCGCGCAGGCCGAACGCGAGCTGCCTGCCGACTGGGCGGGTGCGCAGGCGCGGCTGGCCGATATGCACCACTTCATCGATACCGCACGCGACAATACGCGCAAGCTCATCGAACGCCTGGCCCGGCGTGGCGATAAGGCCTCGACCAAGGGCCGCTCATGAGCCGGCTGCCAACGATTCGCCCGATCTGGATCGTGCTGGTCATCGTGGTCGCGCTCGCGGCCTGGTTGGCGTCCGGCATGGTAGGCGGTCACGACAAGCCGGCGGCCGAGGCTGCGCCCAAGGCCGAGCAGGCCGAGCCGGTGAGCGTGGCCGTGCGTACATCACAGGCACAAACGGTGTGGCGCGAGGTCGAACTCAACGGCCGTACCGCGCCCGACCGTGCGGTGACCCTGCGCGCCCAGACGGCCGGGCGAATCCAGTCGGTCCAGGCCCGGCGCGGCGCGCGCGTAGAGGCCAACGAGGTGATCGCGCGCATCGCTATCGACGATCGCAGCGCATCGCGCAACGAAGCCCGCGCGGTGGTCGAACAGCGCCGTCTGCAGTATGAGGCGGTGCGCAAGATGTCGGAAAAGGGCTACCAGACGCGTACCGATCTGGCCCAGGCGAAATCCGACCTCGAAGCCGCCCAGGCGCAGCTCGCCGAGATCCAGCAGGATATCGATAACACGGTCATTCGTGCGCCGTTTGCCGGGGTGCTGGAAACCCGCCCGGTCGAGGTGGGCGACTATGTCGGCGTGGGCGACGAAATCGCGCGCGTCATCCAGCAGAACCCGTTCGTGGTGGCCGGCGACCTGGCAGAAAAGGATGTGGCCTTGGTCGAACCGGGCCAGACAGGCCGTGCGCGCCTGATCGACGGGCGCACGGTCGACGGCACGGTGCGCTATGTGGCGACCGAAGCCGACGAGGCCACGCGCACCTATCCGGTGGAACTGGAAGTCGACAATCCGGGCGGGCGGCTTGTCGCCGGGGCCTCGGCCAAGTTGATCCTGCCGCTGGAAAAGGTCCAGGCGCATGAGGTGGCCGCCGATCTGCTCACCCTCGATGAAGCCGGCGACATGGGCATCAAGACGATCGGCGACGATGGCCGTGTGGCCTTTCATCGCGCCGATATCGTCAAAAGCAACGACGAGCGGCTCTGGCTGGGTGGACTGCCGGCGCGCGTGCGGCTGATCACGACCGGCCAGGGTTTCGTGCGCGCGGGTGATCCGGTGCGGGTGGTCGAGGATAGCGATGACGCGGCCGGTGGCGCCCAGGCGAGCACCGCCGAGCGCGCGCAAGAGGCCGGCGTAAACGAAGCCGACGATCGTTCATGAATGCCCTGATCGCTGCCGCTTTTTCGCGGCCGCGCACGGTGGTGCTCGGTCTGATCGTGATTCTGATCGCCGGCAGCGTCGCCTATCGCGATATTCCCAAGGAATCGTCGCCGGATATCACCATTCCCACGATTTATGTGTCGATGACGCATCAGGGCATTTCGCCCGAAGATGCCGAGCGGTTGCTGGTCAAGCCCATGGAGCAGGAACTGCGCTCCATCGAAGGCCTCAAGGAAATGAGTGCGACCGCCTCGGAAGGCCATGCCAGCGTGATTCTCGAGTTCGAGGCCGGTTTCGACCCGGATGACGCGCTCGACGACGTACGCAACCAGGTGGATATCGCCAAGGCCGATCTGCCCGACGAAACCGATGAGCCGACCGTCAACGAGGTCAATGTCGCGCTGTTTCCGGTGCTGGTGGTCAATCTCTATGGCGATGTCTCCGAGCGCGTGCTGGTGGCCCTGGCCGAGGACGTGCAGGACGAGGTGGAGTCCATCCCCGGCGTGCTCGAGGCCGATATTGCCGGCGATCGCGAAGAGCAGATCGAAATCAATATCGACCCGCTCAAGCTGGAGTCCTACGGGCTGTCGTTGCAGGAGGTGTTCGACTCGGTTCAGCAGAACAACCAGCTGGTGCCGGCCGGGGCGTTGGAATCCGGCAGTGGCCGGTTTTCGATCAAGGTGCCGGGCGTGATCGACAATCTCGACGCGCTGCGCAATACCGCGGTCAAGCGCGCCGACGATCAGGTGGTCACCGTGGCCGATGTGGCCAGCGTGCGGCGCGCGTTTGCCGATCGTGAAAGCTTTGCCCGCCTCAATGGTCAGCCCACGCTGGCGCTGGAAATCACCAAGCGTATCGGTGCCAACATCATCGATACCAATCAGGCGGTACGGGCGGTCGTCGAACGCATGCAGCGGGACTGGCCGGCGGCGATCAAGGTCAATTTCTCGCAGGATGAATCCGAAGACGTCACCCAGCTGCTGGGCGACCTGCAGAACAACGTGGTCAGCGGCATCCTGCTGGTGATGATCGTGATCGTGGGTATTCTCGGTCTGCGGGCCGGCACGCTGGTGGGCGTGTCCATTCCCGGTTCGTTTCTGCTGGGCATTCTCACCCTGGCCGCGCTCGGGCTGTCGGTGAATATCGTCGTGCTGTTCGCGCTCATCCTCGCGCTCGGGCTGCTGGTGGACGGGGCGATCGTGGTGGTCGAGCTGGCGGATCGCTTTCTGGCCGAGGGCGAGACCCGCACGTCGGCCTATATGCATGCCGCCCAGCGCATGGCCTGGCCGATCATCTCCTCGACCGCGACCACGCTGGCGGCCTTTGCGCCGTTGCTGTTCTGGCCGGGCGTGGTGGGCGAGTTCATGCGCTATATGCCGATCACCTTGATCGCGGTGCTGAGTGCCTCGCTTTTGATGGCACTGATTTTCGTGCCCACGCTCGGCGCGGTTATCGGCGGCTCCGCGCCCGGTGGTGCCGAGGCGGTCTGGCAGCCCGGCCAGAAGCTGCGCGGTGCCACCGGCGCCTATGTGGCCACGTTGTCGTTTTTCGCCCGGCATGCCGGCAAGACCGTGCTCGGCGCGGTGCTGCTGTTCTTCGTGGCCGTATTTGCCTATGCCAGCTTTGGCAAGGGCGTGGAGTTCTTTCCCGATATCGCGCCCGACAATGCCGTGATCCAGATTCATGCCCGGGGCCAGCAGTCGGTCGCCGAGGCCGATCGACTGGTACGCCAGGTCGAGGATCGGGTGCTGGCCATGCCCGGTTTCGAGTCGGTCTATACGCGCACGGGTGCAGGCCAGCAATCGTTTCGCCAGGGCACGGCCGACGACGTGATCGGCCAGATCCAGCTCGAGTTGGAGCCCTGGGGCGTACGTCGGCCGGCCGACCAGATCATGGCCGATGTGCGCAAGCGTATCGCCGGCATTCCCGGGATTCGTACCGAGGTCCAGGAGCAGGCCCAGGGACCGACCCAGGCCAAGCCGATCGAGCTGCAGATTTCCGGGCCGGACATGGCCGCGCTCGATAAGGCCACCGATTTCGTGCGCCGCGGCATGGCCAAAGTCGGCGGGTTTACCGATATTCAGGACACGCGCTCGACCCAGGGCCTGGAATGGCGCATCGACGTGGATCGCGCCGAGGCCAGCCGTTACGGCGCGAACGTGGCGTCGATCGGCCAGGCAATCCAGCTGGTCACTCAGGGCATCAAGGTGGGCGAATACCGCCCCGACGATGCCACCGACGAAATCGATATTCGCGTACGGTTTCCGGAAGACGCCCGTAATCTGGAAGCGTTGGACAATCTGCGTCTGAAAACCAGCGATGGCCAGGTGCCGGTTTCCAATTTCGTGACCCGCGTGGCCGCGCCCAAGGTCGAGAATATCGAGCGTACCGACAGCCAGCGCACGGTCACCGTCGAGTCCGGCGTGGCCGAGGGCCGACTCGTGGCCGATCAGCTGCGTGCGTTGCGCGACTGGATCGGCGCGCATGTGGCCGAGGCCGGTCTCAATCCCCGGGTGGATATCGCCTTCAAGGGCGAGGATGAAGACCTGCGCGACGCCGAGGCGTTTCTGTCCAAGGCCTTTGGCGTGGCCATCGCGCTCATCGGCGTGATTCTGTTGACCCAGTTCAACAGCTTCTATCAGTCGTTTCTGATTCTCTCGGCCGTGATGTTTTCCACCATCGGTGTGTTGCTGGGCCTGCTGATTGCCGGTCAGCCGTTCGGCGTGGTGATGAGCGGTATCGGCGTGATCGCGCTCGCGGGTATCGTGGTCAATAACAATATCGTGCTCATCGACACCTACAACGTGAACCGCGCGGCCGGGCTCAATGGCTGGGACGCGGTCATTCAGACCGGCGCCGAACGCCTGCGTCCGGTGGTATTGACCACGGTGACTACCATTCTCGGCCTGTTGCCGATGGTGTTACAGATGAACGTCGATATCATCGGCCGATCGATCACCTTCGGTGCACCCTCGACCCAGTGGTGGACCCAGCTGGCTACCGCGATCGTGGGTGGGCTGCTGTTTTCGACCCTGCTGACGCTGGTGCTCACGCCCTGCCTGCTCGTGCTCGGCGCGCGGGTGGCCGAGCGCCGCGAACGATTGCGCGGAGGTGATGCATGATACGACGCCTATGCCCGCTGCGGCGGCCGCTCGCGGTCGTCGTGCTAAGCGTGCTGACACTGCCGGCCTGGGCCGGCCAGAACCTGCTCGATACCTACGATCAGGCGCTGCGTAACGATACCGAACTGTTGACTGCCCGGGCCGAGTCCGGCGCGGCCGATGCACGCTATCGCCAGGCGCGTGGCCAGCTGCTGCCCTCGCTGTCAGCCAGTGCGAGCTATACGCGCGTCGAGCAGGAGCAGACCTTCGAATCCCCCGACAACGGCGATGGCGCCGGCGGCGGGCTGGGTTTTTTCGGCGGCAATGACGGCGCGACCAGTTCCGATCAGCAATCCTACTCGCTCGATCTGACCCAGCCGCTGTTCAACTGGGCCGCCTGGCAGAACAAGAATGCGGCCGATGCCCGCCGCGATCAGGCGGTGTTGTCGTTATCCGATGCCGAGCAGGGACTGATCGTGCGGGTGACCGAGGCCTATTTCGATGTGCTGGCCGCGCGCGATGCACTGAATGCGGCGCGCGAACAGCAACGCTCGATCCAGCGCCAGCTCGATCGCGCCGAAGCGGCATTCGAGGCCGGGCTGGACCCGGTCACCGATCAGCAGGAGGCGCAGTCGAGCCTGGATAGTGCGATGGTCGATGCCATCGATGCCGAAAACCAGCTCGCCAGCGCGCGCGATGCGTTGATCGCGCTGACCGGACGCGCGCCCCGGGACCTCTCGGGCATCGCGGTCGACGAGCCGATGCCCGCCAGCGCGGTCGATGGCGCCGCGCGCGATCACGACGCCTGGCTGGCGCTTGCGCTCGAACGTTCGCCCCAGGTGGCGGCCTCGGAGGCCGCCTGGCGGGCCGCGCGCCAGGATGTCGGGGCCGAACGGGGCGGGCATTTGCCGACGGTCGATCTGGTCGGGCGCGTGGGGCGTCAGGAACAGTTGTTTCCGATCAGTGCGGGCGGGCAGGCCAATCTCATCGACGAAACCCGTTCCATCGGCGTCGAACTCAAGATGCCGCTGTTTTCCGCTGGCGCGACCAGCGCGGCGGTATCGGAGGCCGAATATAACGCCGAGCAGGCGCGTCTGGATGCGATTTCCGCGCGCCGCCAGTTGCTCATCGACATCAACGACGCCTATCGCAATGTCGAAACCAGCCAGCGCCGGCTGGCCGCGCTCGATCGGGCGATCACCTCGGGCGAAACCGCGCTCGAGGCCGCACAGGCCGGCTATCGGCTGGGTAATCGCACCATCCTCGATGTCATCGAGGCCCAAATCACGCTGGTCAACCGGCGTGCCGATCGCAAACAGGCCTGGTATGACCACGCGCTGGCGCGTCTGCGCCTGCGCAAAGCCGCCGGCGTGCTCGATTTCGATGAGCTGGCCCGTATCAATGCCCGGCTACGCGGTGCGCCCGAGGCCGGGACGCCCGGTTGAGGCCGGGCCGTTATTTGTCTGCAGCGGTTGCCGGTGCCAAGGTGTGCGGCTGCTATCATCGACATCGCTCGATGTTAGCGGCGACTGATACGCTGGCGCGATAGGCGCATTACCACCGTGCGCCAAACAACGACGATAAATACAACGACGGCAAGTACGAGGAGCATGGCGGCCTTTCCCGTGACAGGCGCCGCAGCGATGCATGGACGGCAGTTTTCTCTATTTGAGTCTGGATACATGGAAATATATTTCCATGCCGGTGATCAGCGCGGCGGTCGGCTATGTGACCAACGTCGTCGCGATCAAGATGATGTTCCACCCCATCGAGTTCGTCGGCCTGTATAAACCCTGGCTCGGCTGGCAGGGCATCGTGCCGCGCAAGGCGTCGAAAATGACCGGCATTTCGGTGGACACGATCACCGAGTCGCTGATTACCGAAGCCGAGATCTTCGGCCGGCTCGATCCCGATCGCGTTGCCGATGAGCTCGAAGGTCCGATGATCGAGCTCACCGACGAAATCACCGATACGGTCATGCACCGGCATCACCCCACGCTCTGGGAGGCGATGCCGCTGGTGGTACGCAGCCAGATCAAGCGCCGCGTGCGCTCGCAGGCGCCCACCATCATCCGCGAGTTGATGAACGACGTGCGTACCAACGTGCGTTACATGTTCGACCTCAAGGGCATGATTACGCGCGTACTGGTGCGCGAGAAGAATCTGCTCAACCGGATCTTTCTGGAAACCGGGCGCAACGAGTTCATCTTCATCGGCCGCTCCGGCGCCTATTTCGGCTTCGCCTTCGGCCTGGTGCAGATGCTCATCTGGGTGTTCTTCCAGGCCTGGTGGTTGTTGCCGCTGTTCGGCCTGCTGGTGGGCTGGGCGACCAACTGGCTGGCGTTGAAGATGATCTTCAACCCGAAACGTCCGTACCGGATTGCCGGCATCACCATTCAGGGGCTGTTCTTCAAGCGCCAGCAGGAGGTCGCGGCCGACTACGGCAGTCTGGTGGCGACCCAGATCCTCACGCCGGCCAATATCCTCGAAGAAATTCTCAGCGGCCCCTATGCCGACAAGCTGTTCGCGCTGGTCCAGACCGAGGTGCAGCGAGCGATCGATTCCAGCGCCAGTGTGGCCCGCCCGTTCGTGAGCTGGACCCTGGGCAGTCAGGAATACGAACAGATCAAGGTCGATGCGGTCGCCGAAGTGGTGGCGCGCATGCCGGAAACACTGTCGCACATGACCGATTACGCCGAGGATGCGATGGCCATTCAGCATACGCTGGTCACCCGCCTGCAGAACCTCACCCCGCATCAGTTCGAAGGCATGCTGCGCCCGGCCTTCGAGGAAGACGAATGGATATTGATCGCAGTCGGCGCCGCGCTCGGGCTGGCCGTGGGCTGGTTCCAGTTGATCGCGCTGTTCTCAAGCGTTTTCATGGAGCGTTTCGGCGGCATTCCCGGTTTGAGCTGACAGCGGTAATGGCCTGCGCACATTGGTGCGGGCGACTCGATTTGGAGAAAAGACGATGGCCGGCAAGAAAAACCTGACTGTACGAACCCCGCGGGCGTTCCAGTTTCTACGCCAGGCCGCGCGCGCGGCCGAAGAGTGGCCGGTGGCCGGTTCGGCGGTGCGCCGCTTCCAGGATGCCGAAACCTGGGCCATGGCCGAACTCAAGCAACGTCTGGATGCCATGTCCGACGAGCCGCCCGAGCGCGGCCGGCGCCGCGCCGAGCCCGTGGACGGTCCGGCGCCGCGCGAGATGATGGCGCGCTTGATCGTGCAGTCGCGCGGCGTGGATCCCGAGGCCGCACGCACCTGGCTGTATCGCCAGACGCTTTCGCGTCTCGTGCCCGACCAGGTGGCAATGATGGCCCTGCTGGCCGATCGTGAGATCGCGCCGCTGTGCCATGTCGCCGCCGGGCGCCTGCCGGCGGGGCCGGTGAGCGTGGTGGTATTGTCCAATGCCAGCTCGCTGGGACGTGATGCCGGGGTGCTGCTGCGCGACTACGTCCCCCAGTACATGAGCGAACTACTTGCGCTGGGTGTGTTCGAGGCGGGCCCGGAAGACGATCGTCTGGCGGATCAGTACGAACTGCTCATGGCTGACACCCAACTACGCAAGACCATGGATCGCGTGCGCCGCGAAATGAAGCTTTATCCGCGGCTTCAGCGCTTTAGCGTCCATATGAGCGATTACGGCAAGGCCCTCTGGCAGGACTGCCGGCCGGTCGACGGCGCAGCCGGTACGGTGATCGAAGGGGGCTAATGCGCCGGGGTCTGCCCGAGTGCGTATCAGGCTGTTAAGCTAAAAAAGCCGAAAAGGCATCGTTTCGCTATACAGAAATCATACGGCACGAGGAGACCGGCCAATGAGTGAATCCGAGCGCGACACCCTGAATGTCTGGGACGTATTGAAACCCACCGCCGACAAGCTCAGCGGCGTCGACCGGGTGCTCAAGGGCGCGGGCATCCTGCTCAAGTCGCGCTTTCGCGACAACATCACGATCGCGACCCTGATCGAAGACCATGCCGGGCGTCGTCCCCAGCACGATGCGATCACCTACGAAAACCAGCGTTATACCTACGCCCAGCTCAACGCCAATGCCAATCGCTATGCGCGCGTGCTCAAGGCTGGCGGGATCGAAAAAGGCGATGTGGTGGGTGTGCTGCTGGGCAACCGCCCGGAAACGCTGTTCATCGTGGCCGCGCTTGCCAAGCTCGGTGCGGCCGCGGCGATGTGCAATACCAAACAGCGCGGCGACGTCCTTGCGCACAGCCTGGGCACGGTCAAGCCCAAGGCCATGCTTGTAGGCGACGAACTGTTCGATGCCTTCGAAGAGATTCGCGGCGAGTCCGGCATCGCCGATCTGAACCCGCTCTGGCTGGTGCCCGACAGCAGCCGTGCCGCGGCCGCCCCGGCGCCCGACGGCTGGACCGATTTCCTGGCCGAGGCGGCCAATGAGCCGACCGGCAACCTCGACGACGCGGCTGACGTGTCGTCCAAGGACACCTGCTTCTATATCTTCACCTCGGGCACCACGGGCATGCCGAAGGCATCGCGCATGAGCCATGTGCGATGGCTGCGCGGCGGGGCCGGTCTGGGCATGGCCGGGTTGCGCCTGACGCCGGAAGATCGTTTTTATTGCCCGTTGCCGCTGTATCACAACAACGCCCTGACGGTGTCGTGGTCGTCGGTACTGTGTGCCGGGGCCACGTTCGCGCTCGCGCCCAAGTTCAGTGTGAGTGGTTTCTGGCCGGATGTGCGCCATCACAAGGCCACGGTGTTCTGCTATATCGGCGAGTTGTGTCGTTATCTGCTGCAGGCCGATCCCGACGAAAACGATCGCAACCATCATGTGCGTGCGGTGATCGGCAACGGTCTGCGCCCGGATATCTGGGACGAGTTCAAGGACCGTTTCGGCATCGATCGCATTTGCGAGTTCTATGGCGCCAGCGAAGGTAATCTCATCTTCGTCAACGGCTTCAACATGGATCGTACCGCCGGTTTCTGCCCGTTGCCGTTCGCGGTGGTCGAATACGATCCGGAAACCGAGGAGCCGGTGACCGACGACAAGGGGCGGATGAAAGAGGTCGCCAAGGGGGAAGTCGGCCTGTTGCTCAACAAGGTGACCGATTTCGCGCCCTTCGAAGGCTATACCGACCCGGAAGCCAGCGAGAAGAAGCTCTTTCGCGGCGTGTTCAAGAAAGACGATTGCTATTTCAATACCGGCGATCTCGTACGCCGACAGGGCATGCGCCATATCGCCTTTGTCGACCGGTTGGGCGATACCTTCCGCTGGAAAGGCGAAAACGTGGCGACCACGCAGGTGGAGAACGCACTCAACGCCTTCAGCCAGATCGAAGAATCGGTGGTCTACGGGGTGGAGGTCCCCCACAGCGACGGCCGCGCCGGTATGGCCGCGATTACGCCGGTGCGCGACCTGGAGGATATCGACTGGGGCGCGCTGGTCAGCCATCTGCGTGACGAACTGCCCGACTATGCCGTGCCGGTGTTCATTCGCCTGCGCCCCGAGCAGGAAGTCACCGGCACGATGAAATACCGCAAGGTCGATCTCAAGAAGCAGGGCTATAGCCCTGAAGGCGACGAACCCGTCTATATGCTCAAATCAGGTGCCGATCGTTACGAGCCGATCGACGACGAAACGCGCGAGGCGCTCGCCGACGGCGATATCCAGCTGTAGCGCCAGACCGTCGCGGCCGGGAAAACCCCGGCCAGCGCCGGGCTGCGCAAGACTGAATCGAGCCGGGCGGTGTGTTGACACCGCCCGGCTCAAGCCCTCTTTGGATTATGTACAGAGTTCAGCACGCGGCGTGAACATCAGGCCATCTGGCCTTCGCTTGTCTTCGCGTTCAATGGCGGGCCCCCTGCCTGGTGAGCGACGCCAACCGCGTTTCATGCCTAATCAAGACTCACGCGCCGTTTGGGTGGTACCGCTCCGAGGGGCAGGGGTTCACGCCACGGGCTGCGTTTGCAAAGCAGTGTCCGCCGATCGACGCCGATCCACGCAGATGAAAAGTGGCTGCCGCGAACACGTTGCGCCCAGACATCCGGTCGAGATCTTTTTTGATCTGTGTCGATCTGCGGACAATCATTGTCGAATGCCGTACCACGGACGCACGGAGTCGCGCTGTAATCTGCGGATAACCGTATGTACGAAGTTCAGCACGCGGCGTGAGCATTGGCCCGCTAGGCTTCGCGCGATCGGCGTCTTGCCTTATTCGCGCGTCTTCGCGTTCATTGGCGGATAACCCGCGTGCCTGAGCGCAGCCAAGTGCGTCTCGTACACAATCAAGCGGCCCCTTATTCCGAGGCCGCCTTGTCCAGCGGGTCTTCATCGGATTCGGTGGCTTCGTAATGCTGGGCGCCAAAGATCATGGCGCGGAACATGATCTTGGCTTCGCGCGCCATTTCGGCCGCGGTCAGGCCGGTGTCTTCGGTCAACCACTCGGCGATGAGTTCGTTGAACATGCCCACCAGTGCGACCGAGGGCAGGTGGTAGTCACGCGCGGGCAGCACACCGTTTTCGGCCATGAGTTCGGCATAGCGGCGGATGATTTCGGCCAGCTGGTGTGTGGTCTCGCGGCGCTTTTTCTCCATGACCTCGGATACGCCCACCGCCTCGATACACAGAATGCGCCCGCGGCGCGGATCATCGAGCAGGAAATAGACAGCGGCTTCGATGGTGTCGGCGACACGCTGGGTGAGCGGCGTCTGCGTTTCGCCAAGTGAGGCGCGCACGATCTGATCCATACGCTCGACGAGTTCGGCGTGTACGGCATGCAGGATCGATTCGCGGCCTTCGAACTGCTCGTAGAAATGACGCGTCGAAACCTTGGCATGCGAACACACGGCCTCGATGGGCGTCGCGGCATAGCCGCGTTCGCCGAACAACTCGGTGCCGGCAGCGATAAGCCTTTGATAGCGCTGCGTTCTAAGTTGCTCGGCGCTGAGTCCACGATAGCCGCGCCGACGCGGCTTGCGGTTGGATGACTTCGGATCTGTTTCTTTCACGTGCTTATGCCTGCTTGACGAGCGGTTTCGTCTTGCTATTATCTGAAAACCATTCTTTTTCGAAAACGGGGAGCGTCGTAACGCCCACGTAATATGAGGGCGCCGATGGCGATGACAACCCGTTCCAGAGGGAAGCTATAGTCATGACAGCAGTTATTGTCGCATTGGTGCTGGTCGGTCTGTATTGGACATTGCTCTATCGTGGCGTGTCGCTGCCCGTATTCACCGGGGTGACGGTCGCGGTAGTGGCCGCGCTCTGGGCGATCGGCATGCTCGGGCCGATCGGCGTGGCCGTGGCTGCGGTATTGATCGGCGTGCCGCTGGCCGTCTTCAATATCGTGCCGGTGCGGCGCGCTCTGCTGACCAAGCGTCTGTATGGCGTGTTCCGCCAGATTCTTCCCGAAATGGGCCCGACCGAGAAGGAAGCCCTGGAAGCCGGCGATGTGTGGTGGGAAGCCGAGATGTTTCGCGGTCGCCCGGACTGGAAGCAGCTGCACGATTTCAAGCTCACCCAGCTGACCGCCGAAGAGCAGTCGTTTCTCGATAATGAAACCGAACAGCTGTGTTCGATGATCGACGACTGGCAGGTCAACTTCGAACTCAAGGATCTGCCGGAAGACGTCTGGGACTACATCCGTAATAACGGCTTTTTCGCCATGCTCATTCCCAAGGAGCATGGCGGGCTGGGCTTCTCCGCCTATGGCCAGTCCTGTGTGGTGGCCAAGATCGCCACGCGCTCGCTGACCGCGGCGGTCACGGTGATGGTGCCGAACTCCCTGGGGCCGGGCGAACTGCTCACCCACTACGGCACCAAGGAACAACAGGAAAAATGGCTGCCGGGTCTGGCCTCGGGCAAGGAGTTGCCCTGTTTCGCGCTCACCGGCGTGGAAGTCGGCTCGGATGCCACCAAGATGCCCGATACCGGCATCGTGTGTAAGCGCACGATCGACGGCGAGGAAGTGCTGGGTCTGTCGCTGAACTTCAACAAGCGCTATATCACGCTCGCGCCGGTCGCGACGATGATGGGGCTGGCCTTCAAGCTCAAGGACCCGGATGGCCTGCTCGGCGACCCGGATACGGTTGACTACGGTATTACCTGTGCGCTGCTGGCCACCGACACGCCCGGCGTGAAGATCGGTCGTCGCCACTTCCCGGGTGCGACGTTCATGAACGGCCCGATCCAGGGCGAGGACGTGTTCGTGCCGATCGATGCGATCATCGGCGGCCCCGACAAGGCCGGCAAGGGTTGGCGCATGCTGGTGGAATGCCTGTCGGCCGGGCGCGGTATTTCGCTGCCGGCGCTGTCCACGGCCACCGGCAAGGGCATGTACGGTATCACCGCGGCCTATTCGCGTATCCGTCGTCAGTTCGGTACCGAAATCGGCAACTTCGAAGGCGTTCAGGAAGGCCTGGGCGTGATCGGCGGCTATGCCTATATTCTCGAGAACGTGCGTAACCTCACCGCCTCGGGCGTGGATCACTGCACGCCGAGTGTGGTCACGGCAATGATCAAGTACCACGCCACCGAGATGATGCGTACGGTCATCACTCATTCGATGGATATTCATTCCGGGCGCGGCATCATCATGGGCCCGCGCAACTATCTGGCCGCGGCCTATCAGGCCCTGCCCGTTGCGATTACCGTCGAAGGCGCGAATATCATGACGCGCAGCCTGATGGTGTTCGGCCAGGGCGCGATTCGCTGCCATCCTTATGTCTATAGCGAGATGGAAGCCGCGCACAATCCGGATTTCAACGCCGGCCTGCAGGAGTTCGACCGTCTGCTGTTCTCGCATATCGGCTATTCGGTGAACCGGGCGGTGCGCGCGTTCACGCTGGGTATTACCGGTGCGCGCCTGGCCAAGGCGCCGCTCGACAACGCCATGTCCGGCTATTACCAGCACCTGGAGCGCTTCTCGGCGGCGTTGGCATTCTGTGCCGATCTGTCGATGGGCACGCTCGGTGGTGCGCTCAAGCTCAAGGAGTCGACGTCCGCGCGTCTGGGTGATGTGCTGAGTCACTTGTATATGGCCTCGGCCACGCTCAAGGGCTTCGAAGTCAACGGCGGCACCGACGAAGACAAGGTGCATGCCACCTGGGCGCTGGAGTATCACCTGCACGCGATCGAAAACGCCTTTCACGAGTTCGTGCGCAACTACCCGGTCAAGGCGGCGCGTCCGGTGCTCAAGCTCATCGCGCTGCCACGCGGGCGTCGTTTCTCGGGCCCGAGCGATCGCCAGAACGCCGCCGTTTGCGACATGATGCTGGGTATGAAACTGGATTCGGAGTTCGGCAAGCGCATGAGCTACGACCTCTATATCGGTCGCGGCGAGAACGACCCCACCGGTCGTCTGATGAACGCCTTCGAAAAACTCCAGCAGGTGGATAGCTTCTACAGCGATTTCCTGCGTGGCGTGAAGCATGGCGAGATCGAAGGCGAAACCGTGGAAGATCAACTGCAGGACGCGTTGTCCAAGCAGTTGCTCAGCGCCGACCAGGCCGATCAGATTCGCGAGTACGATCGGCTGCGCTACGACGTGCTGCTGACCGACGACTTCAGCAAGGAATATCTGGTCAATCCGCTGTCGGAGGAGGCACGTCGCGCTGAAGGCCGGCCCGCGGATCTGCGAATCGCGTCATGACCCGGAACCTGCTCGGCGCACGACTGGTCGACGTTGGTGACGGCAACCTCGCCGGAATTACCGGCGTGGATGCCGCTGCGGAGGCGTCGCCACACGAGGCCGGGCTGACCGCGGGCGCGGTCGACTCGATCTGGTCGAGTGTGGAGGCGCTCTATCGTACGGGCGCCTATCCGGCGGTTACGTTCTGCCTGCGTCGACGCGGGCAGATCGTGCTCAATCGCTCGATCGGCTATGCCCATGGCGGCGGCCCGGGCGAAAGTCGCGGCGCGCATGCGCGTCTGGCCGAGCCGGATACGCCGATATGCCTGTTTTCGGCGAGCAAGGCGATTACCGCCATGCTGGTGCACAAGCTCGCCGAAGAGGGCGGGATCGACCTGGATAATCGGGTCTCCCATTACTTGCCGGAGTTCACCGGCGGCGGCAAGGATCGCACCACCATCGCCCAGGTGCTGTCGCATCAGGGTGGTTTTCCCATGTTCGATGTCGATGCGGCCGACGGGCCGGAAACGCTGCTCGACTGGGATCGCTGTATCGAGCTGATTTGTGCTGCGCCGGCGGAGAAAGGCGGCAAGCGGCTGGCCTATCATGCGATCACCGGCGGGTTCATTCTTGCCGAGGTGATCCGGCGTGTGACCGGCATGGCGTTCACCGATTATCTCGATAGTCGGTTTCGCCAGCCGCTGGGCATGCGTTATTTCACGTTCGGTTTGGAAAAAAACCAGCGAGCGCGCGTAGCCACCAATTATGTGGCCGGTCAGCCGGTGCGTTTTCCGATTTCGCTGCTCGCCAAACAGGCGTTGTCGGCCGGTTTTTCCGAAGTGGTCGATGTATCCAATCGCGACTATTTCATGAATGCCGTGGTGCCGGCCGGCAATCTGTATGCCACCGCCGAGGAATTGTCGCGCTTCTATCAGATGATGCTCGACGGCGGCGTCTACGACGGCCGCCAGGTGCTGGCGCCCGCGACCATTCGGCGTGCGGTGCGACCGGCGGTACGGCTGCGCTACGACCATACGCTCAAGATCCCCATGCGCTATAGCGAAGGTCTGATGCTGGGCGTGAACCCGTTCGGCCTGTACGGGCCGATGACCGGACAGGCCTATGGGCATCTGGGCTTCATGAATATTCTCGGCTGGGCCGATCCCGACCGCGATATCGCCGCGTCGCTAATGGTGACCGGCAAGGCGATTCTCGGCGGGCATTTGCTCGCCCTGGGTCAGTTGTTGAGTACGCTGTCCTGGCAATGTCGAAGCTGAATCGTTATGTCTGATTCCAGAACAACGTCTGCCGACAAGTCGTCGCATGCACTCGTGCCAAGATCGCAGGCCACACCCACGGTCGCCGACCGCGGCGTGTGGTTGCGCGGCGGCCTATCCATGGCCGCCGACGCGTTCGTGGGCTCGGTGAATATCGTCAACGGCATCCACCAGGCGGTTACCCGCACGGTCGGGCGTCTTGCGCCGCCCGCGCGCCCGATCGGGCGCGGTAGCGATTTCGTCTACGGGCGGGTGTGCGATATCGGCCGTTTGAGCTTTTTCGGCGTTCGTCAGGCCGCGGGCCTGGCGGAAACGCTGGTGCCCGAACGCAAGCGCGATATGCCGCAGCGGCTGGCGCTGGGCGTTCATAGCGCGCTCAACGGCGCATTCGGCGACTATCTCGAGCGCAGCGACAACGAGCTCGCCTTGCCCATGACCCTTGTGGATGAGGCCGGGCGCGCGCTCGATACCCGTGCCGACGGCCTGCGCGATGCGCTGGCCAGTCCGAGTTCGCGGGTGGTGATACTCATCCACGGTCTGGGGATGAACGACCAGCAATGGCGCCAGTCGGATCGCGCCGACTTTGGTCAACGTCTGGCGCGCGACTTCGGCTATACGCCGTTACGCCTGCGCTACAACAGTGGTCGGCATATTTCTCAGAATGGACGGGATCTCGCCGCCCTGTTGCAGACGCTTTATACGAATTACCCGGTCGCGATCGAACGCCTGACGCTGGTTGGCCACAGCATGGGCGGGCTGGTGGCGCGAAGCGCGTGTCACTACGGCGAACAGGCGGGCCAGGACTGGCTGCGCGCGCTGTCGGACATGGTGCTGCTGGGCTCGCCGCATCTGGGCGCGCCGCTGGAACGCCTGGGGCGCCAGGTCACGCATATGCTCACGCGCCTGTCCTATACGCAGCCGCTGTCCGCGATCGGCGAAATACGCAGCGCCGGGGTCAAGGATCTCAGTCACGGTCACCTGCGCGATGAGGATTGGCAGCAGGATACCGGCGTGAAACCCACGCCGGCCGAGGCGCTCGCCAGCCCCCACCATGTCGGCCATTTTCTGGTGGCAGCCACGCTCGGGCGCCGCGGCGACGACCCAATCGGCCGCTTGTTCGGCGATCTGCTGGTGCCCGTGACCAGCGCGGTGGGCCATGCCGACACGCCGGCTCGGCGTCTGCGCGCGCGCGATCAGGACGGCCGCATCTTCTATGGCATGAATCATTTTGCGCTCGTGCACCACGACGATGTGTATGCCGCAATCGCCGAATGGCTGGCGCCGCGACTGACGTCAGCCGCTCATTAACCACCGACACGGGAGTCTTTGGCTATGTCCGATCTGGAAAGCCGTTTTCAGGAAGCGGTCGAAAAAGTTCGTAACGCGCCCGAGGACGGCGGTTTCAAACCGTCCAATGAATACAAGCTCAAGATGTACGCGCTCTATCGTCAGGCCGTCGACGGGGATGTACAGGGCAAAAAGCCCGGCATGCTCAACCCGATCGCGCGCTACAAATGGCAGGCCTGGGCCGATATGAAGGGCAAGAGCAGCGAAGATGCGATGCAGGAATACATCGCCGAGGTAGACAAGGTCGAAGCCGAGTACGGCTAGGCGGCCAGCGTGTCAGCGAGCAGGCCACCGGCGCATGCCTGTTGTGCGCGCAGGCGCACATCGGGCGCAAGCTGGTCGCTGGCTTCGCGTAGCACCGCCAGATCGCTGTCCTGTTCCTGCAAACGGCGATCGAGTTCCCAGAGGAACGGTTTGCGTTGCTCGGCGGCGACTTCCAGCACGCGTGCAACCTGGGCGGCGCCCATCGACGGTGTCTGGTTGCGAAAGCGCGCCCACAGGTCGTTGGCGATGACCGAGTCGATCACGCTGCGTATCACCGCCGCGTCGGCAAAAGCCGGCTCCTGGGCCAATGTGCCGATCATGCTGCCGGGCATCTCGTCGGCGATCTGTAGCAGTGCCGGCCAGAGGTCGTCCTCGGTCGCGGCCTGGATGAGCGAATCCAGTATGGTCGCGTCCTGGGCCATGGCCAGTTCGGCCATGGCCAGACGCGATGCCTTGCCGATACGCAGCAGCATGGCGATCACTTCCGGCCATAACCCTTCGGCGGCGGCAGCCGCCACGATGGCCTTGCGTCGCTCGGTATCCAGATGCTCGATCACCGTGTCGAGCTGGTCGCTGCTCTCGACGAAGAAACCGATTTCCAGCAGATCGCTTTCCTGCTCGATGGCATCGGTGGCCGCCAGCAGCGTTTGTCGCGGCAGCACGTCCACGAAGCGGCCCATGGTGATCATCTCGCCGCGTGCCAGCAGCAGGCGCGTAATCGCGATCGCGCGCTCGACCGGAAAGCCGGCGATGATCGGTTTGGCCCGTACCGGGTCGATATGCAGGCAGGTATCGGCAAGGAAGTCATCCGACAATCGTGCCGACAGATCGATCGCCTTGCGCGGCGGCATTTCGCCGGCGATACGGCCCGAAAGCGTCGGCCCGAGCACGCGTTCGGAGATGCGCGCGCTCAGCGCCAGCGGCAAAATCGAAGACAGTCGCGCAAAACCTGTGAATGAAGCACGAAATTTTTCGAAAAGCGCTTCGGTGATGCCTTCACGCATGGCGCGCAGGCGCTCGGCTTCGAGGTAGTCCAGATGTTCGAGTTCGGCTACCTCGGTCTGGAGCACGCGTGCGAGCTTGACCAGCTCCGCCTGAATCGCCGGATGCCTCATGCCGAACCCAGGAACAGTTTTTGTACGCGTTTTCTCAGGGGCGCCGGCACCATGCTCACCGCCTCGTCGAGCGCGGTTTCGAGCATGCTGCGTTGATGGCGAGCCGCCTTTTTCATCAAGCCGTGCAGGTGTTCGCGTTCGTCCGGCGGCAGGCCGTCGATCACGGCCTGGGTTCGCGAATCCAGGGGCAGGTGATCCTCGTCACGTGTCATGTCGTTATTGCCTCCTACGCCGTGCGCCAGCGCCTTGCGAAAGCCAGTCTGGCGTTTGAAAACACCTTGTTCGCATGATGCTACAGCAAGGCGCGCGGGCCCGCAGGCCACATCAGATACTGCTCCGATACAGCCTGTCATGCGCGCAGACAAGCAGTTCGGTTTAAAGATATTTGCCAAAAATAGGGCGTTACGAGCCTTGCTTTGACAAGGCGCTACTCTAAACTTAATCATGTTGCAGTGCACGATGAGCGGTCGCAGGCCGACTCGCTGCCATTCAATCGAGGAGTTCACATGAGTGATTATCTAGTCCGGGCATCGTCGAATTCGACGGTTCGCAATGTCATCAAGACGCTGGGTCTGCCGACCCCGACCGAACTCGCCCGCGATGAGGGCGCCTATCAGGAGCGCTTTCTCGACGACGAAAAGATTCTGATCGGCGCGAGCGCCAATGCGAGCGTGATCGCGAATATCGGTACCACACTCGAAGCGGCGGGTGCGAACGTGCAGCGTGCAGACAAACCCACGCCTGCCGACGACGAAAAATTCGACGCGCTGGTTTTCGATGCCACCAATATGGCCGATGTCGGCGAGCTCGATAGCCTCTACGACTTCTTTCACCCGGTAGCGCGCAAGCTCACCCGCAACGCGCGGATCGTGGTGCTGTCGAGCCTGCCCTCGGCTATGGAAACCGTATCCGCGGCGGCCGCGGCGCGCGCTGTGGAAGGCTTCGTGCGTTCGCTGGCCAAGGAAATCGGCCAGCTGGGTTCGACCGCCAACATGCTCTACGTCGAGCCAGGCGCCGAAGAGCGCGTGACCGCGCCGCTGCGTTTTCTGTTGTCCGATTACAGCACCTTCGTCGATGGTCAGCCGTTGACCGTCACCAAGGCCGGCAACATCCCGGAAACGCTGCCGGCGACCCAGCCGCTCAAGGACAAGGTGGCCCTGGTCACCGGTGGCGCACGCGGCATCGGTGCCGCCACGGCGGAGCGACTGGCTCGCGAAGGCGCCACCGTGGTGTGTCTGGATATTCCCCAGGATCAGGACACCCTGGAGGAAACGGTGGCCGGTTTCGGCGGCACCGCGTTACCGCTGGATATCACGGCCGACGACGCGCCGCGCCAGATCGCGGATTTCTTCAAGGACAAGTTCGGCGGTGTGGATATCGTTGTTCATAACGCCGGCGTGACCCGCGACAAGACGCTGGCCAACATGCCCGATCATTACTGGGACATGGTGATGAGCATCAACCTCAAGGCGATCATCCAGGTCGACGAGGTGCTCGATAGCGAGAACATCATCAATGAGCACGGCCGTGTGATCTGTCTGTGTTCGATCGGCGGTATCGCCGGCAACCGCGGCCAGACCAACTACGGCGCCACCAAGGCCGGGCTGATCGGGTTTGTCGAACGCCGTGGTACCAGCGATCGCGAGCGTGGGGTGACCGTCAACGCGGTCGCGCCGGGCTTCATCGAAACCCGTATGACCGCGGAAATGCCGTTTGGCGTACGCGAGGGCGGTCGCCGGCTGTCGTCGCTGTCACAGGGCGGTACGCCGCGCGATGTGGCCGAGGCGATCACCTTCCTCTCGACCCCGGGCGCAGGCGGTATCTCCGGCAATGTACTGCGTGTGTGCGGCCAGTCGCTGATTGGCGCCTAGGTGTGATCTTTCAGTAGGTTGTTCATCCGGGCCACTGACCTTGAAGCTGATGGGTGTCGAATCC
>NZ_APNF01000019.1:0-37789 GCF_040361235.1 Salinisphaera sp. S4-8
GACAGCGCCTACTTCTTCCTCAAGATCCGAGACGCATTTCCCGGTAATGTGCGATGAACCTTTCATTTTGTCACCGACGACGAAGCCCCGGCCGGGCATCGGCTGGTCCTGTTTGCCGACGCTGCCCACCTGCCCGAGGACGCGACCTCGGCCAATGCCCTCGGCGGGGCCGGCATTCGTTTTCATCGCGCGGCCAGCCAGGAACCCCAGGATGCCATCCAGCAGTTCGGGGCCACCCGCAGCCTGCCCTATGCGGTGTTGTCGAGCACCAGTTTTGATTACAAGCGCAAAGCCAATATCAGCGCGGGCCTGCCCACCGACACGCGCTACGGCGCCGACGGTGCCCCGGTACTCGAGGCCTACGATTATGCGGGGCCCTATGCCTGGGCCAGCGCCGCCGAAGCCGAGCGCTATACCCGGCTCGCCCTGGAAGCCGCCGAAGCCCGCACCAAGACCTGGCACGGCGAGTCCAGCGTGCGCACGCTCCGCTGCGGTCGTCTGTTCACCCTCACCGAATCCAATCTCGATCAACTCGCCTCGGCCACCGGCGATGAAGACGAACGTAAACGCCAGTTCCTGGTGCTGAGCGTAAGTCATGTCGGCATCAACAACCTGCCGAATGATCTGGCCAAACGCATCGAAGCCCGGCTGGGCAAGATACCGGCGGCGCATGGCGAACAGGCCGATCCCGACCTGCTGGCGCAGGCAAAGCAAACGGGCTATGCCAACCGGTTCGATGCCATCCGTCGCGATGTGCCCTGGCGCCCCGTACTGGCCGACGACACCGGCCTGCGTTTCAACCCGCGCCCGACCGCACCGGGCGCGCAGACCGCGACCGTGGTCGGCCCCGACGGGGCCACGGCCCCGGCCGGCGCGGATGAACTGCACACCGACGCGCTCGGGCGCATCAAGGTGCGTTTTCACTGGCAAGCCGGTGAGGCCGCCGATGACCGGCTGACCTGCTGGATTCGTTGTGTACAGCGCGATGCCGGGGCGGGCCACGGCCAGCAGTTCATCCCGCGCATCGGCCAGGAAGTCCTGGTGCAGTTTCTCGGCGGCGATATCGACCGACCGGTGGTCACCAGCAGCCTCTACAACGGCCAGGGCGAAGCGGGCACACCCGCTACGCCCGGCGGCACGCAGCGTGAAAGCGACACGTCCGCCTATCAACAAGCCGCCGACCATGCCCCCTCGGCTCAGGGCAATCTCGCTAGCGACCAGGCCCCGGCCTGGCACGGCTCCGCCGCTGGCGATAACGATCATCGCAATGCCGCGGCCCTGTCCGGCACCAAGACCCAGGAGTTCGGTGGCAGCGGCCACAACCAGCTCGTGTTCGACGACACGGATGGCCAGCAGCGCGTGCAGCTCGCCACCACCCAGGCCCATAGCCAGCTCAACCTCGGCCATCTGATCCATCAGGCCGACAACTTCCGTGGCAGTTTTCGGGGGACGGGCTTCGAGCTTAGAACCGATGCCTATGGGGCAGTACGGGGTGAGCGCGGCGTGCTGCTATCCACCTACGGCATCCAGCCCAGCGAACCCGCCGGCGACTTCACCGCCGGCCAGGCCCTGCTCAAACAGGCCAATCAGCTCGGCGAAAGCTATAGCCAGATCGCAACAACGCATACGACCACGGCATTAGCCGCCCATCTGGGCGCAACGAAGGCGAATCAATCGACGATCGATCCCGAAGCCAGCCCGTTGGCCGCGCTGCTCAAAACGGCCCAGGGTCAAGTTGATGCGGCCGACTGGAACAAAGCGACTGAAGACGCGGCCAACAAAAACACGGCATTAAGCGACACCAAACGCCCTCACCCCGCCGATCCGATCCTGGCGATCGCTGCCAAGGCCGGCCTCGGTGTCGTGGCCGGTCAGGACGTGCACTGGCATGCCGATGAAACGCTAACCGTCGCCAGCGGCAGCGACAGCAACTGGGCCATCGGCGAACGCCTGCATATCCATAGCGGCCAGTCGATTGGCGTGCTGGCCGGCGTGCAGGGCTCGGGCGATGGCCTGAAACTCATCGCCGGCCAGGGCGACCTGGACCTGCAGGCCCAGGCCGACCAGATGAAGGTACAGAGCAAGGACAGCCTCAAGATCGCCAGCGCCAATGCCGAAGGCGAGTTCGCGGGCAAAAAGGCCGTGAAGCTGGCCACCGCCGACGGCGCTTCAGTGACGCTCGAAGGCGGCAAGATTACCGTGGCCTGTCCGGGCACACTCACCGTGCATGCGGGGAATAAGGTGTTTACGGGGCCGGGCCACGCCGAGCGCGGCTTGCCGCACATGGGCGGGCCGATTCAGCCGTTGCACTGGGTCGGCGTCAAAGGCCAATACGACGATCGTTGGCAAACGCCAATCACCGACACGAAGACGTTTGCCGATATCAACGGCGAACGCGCCTTCGCCTGGGGCGAAGACCAGGTCGGCTTTCTTCAACAAGTTGGCGGCTGGGCCTCCAGCGCCGGCTCATGGATCGTTGGTCAAGGCGAAGACCTGGTCGACTGGTACAGCGATCTGCCCATGCTCGGCAAGGTCTTCCCGGTCGCCTACGCTGCCGGCGAAGGCATCGACGCGGCCGGCGACGCCCTGGAAGACGCAAGCGAGGAGATACAACGCCTCTGGGCCCAACGCGAGGCGCTGTTCGAGTTCTTCAAAGCGCTCTATGAACAGAGCGTGGACGCCGTCCAGATCACCATCGAAACCCTGGCGGCCATGGGCGGGGAGCTGGGCGAACTTGATCGAGATGTGTCGCGAAAGCGAGATATTGCAGAAGATATTCGCATCAGTCGGTGCACTGTTCGCGGCCCTGCCGCCCAATCTCTGGGCCGAAGGCATCGGCGTTGGCGTGGGCTATATCGTGCCCGAGCTGCTGATCTCAGTCGTCTTGGCAGTTCTCGCTGCCATTAGCGCCGGTGCAGGCGCGGCCGTACTGGCCGCCCGACTCCTGGGCTACGGCGCAAAACTACGCGAAGCGTTATCCCAACACGGCCGGCTGGCGCGCGTACTGCTCGCAATCTACGACGGCATCGACAAACTCGCGGACAATATCTCTGCGTTGGTACGCGCGCTTTGGCGGAATATCAGTGAGACCGTTGAGGGGACTGTTGATCGCACGAATCGCGTGGTACGGGCTACAAGAGCGGCGCGTACCGGCGAATTCACCCCCCTAGGAGTTCGTGCCAACCCATTGAACAGCGAGGAAGGGCGAACCATGTTGCGTGAACTGGCGAAGGAAGATCCAAACGCAAGTTTAAGAACCTTAAACCAACGAGCTAAAGCAAACTTGCAGAGCGGTCGCACATTGCCGCAGGTGGGTTTAGCGGAAAGCGGGACGGAGCTGATGAAAGTAGTTCCACGTGGAGAAAGAGTTGGGCACCATTCGCCTTTCTTTGCCACTCGCGAAGAAATGCTCAAACTTACACAAAAACCCGAGAAGTTGGCGGACAGCCTGGGGCTTCCTGCTTCTAGTGAATCCTCCGCGTACGACCTGTATTCGATAACTCCGAAGCCCGGCCGAAATCCTACTATATTTACCAGCGAAGTAGCACCTACGGTAGAAGGATCTATTCGACGTCAAGGCGGTGCGACGCAAACAGTAGTACCCTACAGGGGCGACTGGTCGGAGCCGGTATACCGACGAACAATCGGGAGCAGCCCGTGAAACAAGCTGAGATCAGAGAGAGCGCGATTAAGCTTGAGAAAATGCTGAAACACTATGCCAAGACCGACATCTCGGCTAAAGACTGTCTTCGAATACTTAAGCCTTATATCGAAAAGGCCAAAGCTAAGAAAATTGATCAACCGATTGATAATATGCCTTGCGCATATACCTTTACCGAAGGCGAGCTAAGAAAATACGCTGATCTAGAAGAACAGTATGCGGACTTTTGTTTCTTGGTTGAGCATGAGGACCCTGATGAACAGGAGAAGCTTATCGCAAAAGTTTTAGGGGAAAATAACTTCTCGACCTAACCACTATGGGATGGACGTACACATCGGGATAGCTGCCGGTGGTCGGGGCTTCTCGCGACTCAGCTGTACCGGCCGCCGCCGTGCCGCAAGCGGTGAACGCGATAGCACAGATAAGCGTTGGAGCTAGAAGCCGACGCATGGTACGAAGCGATCCGAATTTATGGATCGACGATAGCATGCGTTAAACCGTCGCCGGGCTGGCCGCGAAGGCATGAAACTGCGAGGGATAATGCGACGCTTCCGTCGCTGCCCCTCTGGCGGCGTTGCACTTTCGCCGCTCGCGATGTCTCCGTTGGCACGGAACGGCGTTCCGAGAGAAATAGCGGTAAGCGCACATAGGTAATCCCGGTGGATATGGCAAACCTACGCTGTAAAGAGATCGCGTGGCATGAAACAGAAGACCCGGAATATCCGTTTTCTGCGACTCTTAAATCGGTGCGCCTGACCATTCGCGTTAACGATTTCCCGGCGGCGCCGCTGTTTAGCCTGTTTGCCGATCGGCGCCACATCGGCGATTTCGATGATTGGCCGGATGCCTGGATTTAGAGAACTTAATGGTTAGCGACCGCTGATCGCAGCGTTGGCATATCGCGACCCCAAAAAAAAGCGCGGCTCGTGCTGAACGAGCCGCGCTTTCGTTATGCAGCATGCGTTTGCCGCATGCCGAACTTAAGGCAGTGGTGCCTTAGGAGTCGATCTCGCCCAGCAGATCGTCGCAGGCCTTCACGCAGCGGTTGCAGGCTTCGGCACAGCGCGCGCAGTGCGCGTTCTGATCGCCGTGGCCTTCGCAATGCGCGGCGCATTTCTGGCAGGCGTCGCGGCAGGCCTTGACCTGCGTGGCGGCCGGCGATTCGCCAAAGGCGGTCTGGCGCGACAGCACACGTGCGGTGGCGTTGCAGATGTCGGCACAGTCGAGATCGGTTCGGATGCAGCCGCGCAGGTCGGCTACGTTGTCTTCGGCCAGACAGGCATCGGCACAGGCGGTGCAGTGATGCGCACAGTCAAAGCAGGCTTCGACACAGGCGACCAGCTGTTTCTGGACCGACAGCGGGTTCGGGTGGCTCTTGAGCATGGCTTCTGCTTGCATGATTTCGCTCCTTGCGACGTCAGCGCGCTACCGCGCCCACGTTAGAATTCGTATCCGCCGCCCGGCGGGGGCGGCGGCTGTTGAAGCCGCATGGAAACGAAACCCGTGCTGCGGGTATATCAGCAGTCTTACGGAGGGCGCGGCCGCCACTGTCATGAGCGCGATACGTGATCGCGCTCGCTGCGCCTGCCGGCGTCTAACGCTCGGACCAGCCGCGTCTGGCGCCCGATCAGTGCGCGATTCGGCGCCAGACCACGCCTGATCCGCTGCGGTGCCAGCCACCCGGCCGGCACCGCGACGACCGTGCCGGCTTAAGCGAACCGCTTGCGCGCGGCCGCGTATTCGGTCGCCAGGCGGTCGACGATTTCACTGGCCCGCAGCACGCTGTCGATACTGCCCACGCCCTGCCCGGCGCCCCAGATATCCTTCCAGGCTTTCTTCTTCTCGCGGTCACTGCCGAAGGTCATGGCTTCCTTGCCGGATTCGGGCAACGCGTTCGGGTCCAGCCCCGCGTTTTCGATCGAGCCGCGCAGATAATTGCCGTGCACGCCGGTGAACAGATTGGAGTAGATCACGTCCTTGGCGGTGGATTCGGTGACCATCGCCTTGTATTCGTCGACCGCGTTCGCCTCGGCGCTGGCGATGAACCGCGTGCCCATATAGGCGAAATCCGCACCCATTACCTGGGCGGCGAGAATATGTTCGCCACGGGTGATCGAGCCGGACAGAATCAGCGGGCCGTCCCAGAACTGGCGGATTTCGGAAACCAGCGCAAACGGGCTGAGGGTGCCGGCATGGCCGCCCGCGCCGGCACAGACCACGATCAACCCGTCCACACCCGCTTCGATCGCCTTCTCGGCATGGCGCACGCTGATCACGTCGTGAAACACGTGGCCGCCGTAGTCGTGGGCTACCTCGACCGCGGCGTGCGGCGCGCGCAGGCTGGTAATCATCAACGGCACCTTGAAGTCCGCACAGGCTTTCAGATCGTGTTCGAGCCGGTCGTTCGACGCATGCACGATCTGGTTCACCGCAAACGGCGCGATCTTGGCCTGCGGGTCGGCTGCACGGGCCTCGTCCAGCGTGGTGGTAATGCGCTCGAGCCATACCGGCAGCTCCTCGGCCGGGCGCGCGTTCAACGCCGGAAACGAGCCGACGATACCGCTCATGCACTGGGCGATCACGAGATCCGGATTGGACAGGATGAACATCGGCGACCCGATGACCGGCAGACGCATCTGGGCGTTGAGTTGATCGACCAGCGACATGAAGACTCCTTTTTTTTTCTCGCAATTAGACGACGAACGATACCGAACGATCGTTCACCGCGTGTAAGATACGTGATGGCATGAGGCCGCGATACCGCAGCACAGGGATCGCGCGCCAAGCCTGTGTAGCCGCCAAACCATGGCGTCGAGCTCGCTTGACGCCCTTTACGCGGCTCAACATACTGCGACACGGCTTTTTTCGAAAGGCCGTTTCAAAAAACTTATAGCGGCTTTCATTGCCCCGACGGCCCGGCGCCACAGCCAATCCGCGTAACCCGCCTGCCCTGACGGGCCGAACAACAACGCGCCAGGCCACTACCGCAAGAACAATCGAGGAGTCCCATGCGACAAGCAGTCATCGTTTCCACCGCCCGCACGCCGATCGGCAAGGCCTATCGCGGCGCCTTCAACAACACCCAGGCACAGGCACTCGGCGGCCATGCCATTGAGCATGCGCTCAAGCGCGCCAAGCTCCAGGGCGAAAACATCGACGACGTGATCATGGGTGCGGCGCTCCAGCAGGGCTCCACCGGCCAGAACGTGGCCCGCCAGTGCGCGATTCGTGCCGGCCTGCCGACTTCGGTACCGGGCATGACTATCGATCGCCAGTGCGCCTCGGGCCTGATGGGCATCGCCACCGCAGCCAAGCAGATCGTCAACGACCGTATGAATATCGTCGTCGGCGGCGGCCTGGAGTCGGTTTCGCTGGTCCAGAACGAGCACCAGAACACCTTCCGTGCCCGCGACCCGTGGCTGGTCGAGCATCGTCCGGACATCTACATGTCCATGCTCGAAACCGCCGAAGTGGTGGCCGATCGCTACAACGTCTCGCGCGAAGCGCAGGACGAATATGCCTACCAGTCGCAGATGCGCACGGCAGCCGCCCAGGAAGCCGGCAAGTTCGATGACGAAATCGTGCCGCTGACCACCATCAAGAAGCAGCAGGACAAGCAGACCGGCGAAATCAGCGAAGTCGAAGTCACCCTCGACCGCGACGAAGGCAACCGCCCGAGCACGACGCTGGAAGGCCTGCAGGGCCTGAACCCGGTGTTCAAGAACGGCCAGCAGATCAGCGAAGGCCGTTTCATCACCGCCGGCAACGCCTCGCAGCTGTCGGACGGCGCCTCGGCCAGCGTGCTCATGGAAGCCGCCGAAGCCGAACGCCGCGGCCTGGAACCGCTGGGTGCCTATGTCGGCATGGCGGTAGCCGGCTGCGACCCGGACGAAATGGGCATCGGCCCCATCTATGCCGTGCCGAAACTGCTGGAACGCTACGGCCTGAAGGTCGACGACATCGGCCTGTGGGAGCTCAACGAAGCCTTCGCCAGCCAGTGCCTGTATTGCCGTGATTATCTGGGTATCGACCCGGACAAGTACAACGTCAACGGCGGCTCCATCGCCATCGGCCATCCCTACGGCATGTCGGGTGCACGCATGACCGGCCATGCCCTCATTGAAGGCAAGCGTCGCGGTGCGAAGTATGTGGTCGTGACCATGTGCGTAGGCGGCGGCATCGGCGCGGCCGGCCTGTTCGAAGTGTTCTAACGAACTTGAATAAGGTATTGCATTAATCAAGCGTTTGTTGAATACTGATCTCTAACCTACCCCTTGGCGTGGTCACGATGACCTACGCCTTGGGGCGAAAAAGCCGCCTTCGGGCGGTTTTTTCATTTGTAGATCTATCAATCAGCTGATCGCGTGCTTAGACCATTACGCACCATAGCTTATATCGATGGCTATAACCTCTACTACTCGGCGCTCACCGGTAGTCGATTTAAATGGTTGGATCTAGGTCGTCTCATCGAACGAATCATCATGGAGTCGGCGCCGAATCCGGCGTTCGAACTTGTCACCGTCAAGTTTTTCACCGCGCCGATCCTGGGACGATACGTATCGGACCCGGCTTCGCCGGATCGGCAACGCCGCTACCACAACGCACTGAAGTTTGCGCCCTCGGGGCCGACAGAAGTCATCAACGGCTACCATGCCTCGACGATCAAAAAGGCGCGTTTACTGGAAACGGGCGAACTCGAGCGGGTCGAGGTGCTTGAGGAAAAGCAAACCGACGTCAACATTAGCCTGCATATGTACCGCGACGCGGCGCACAACCGCGTGAATCAAATCGTCCTCGTGAGTAACGATTCTGATCTTGCGCCGGCACTGGGCATCATCAAACACGATTTTCCCGACATCGTCCGGGGTGTGGTTTTGCCTTCGCTCAATCGTTTCAGTCGACGTAGCGGGCAATTGGATGCGCTAGCCCACTGGACTCGAAGGCAGCTCAAAGCAGAAGACCTATCGCGCAGTCAGTTACCAAGGGCCGTAATCAACCGCAAAGGAAAGCCGATCCTCAAACCTGACGCATGGTAATCACGCGATTTCCCAAAGGTTGGGTCTGCAAAACAAAATTTAATGGGTCTACCGGAAACTACGGTTTGCGAGAACGCCGCCTGGGCCGATCATGAGCCGATGCATTCCCCGCCCGGCTCGCCGGGTTTCGACGCGTTGCGCTCATGGCCAAGCCGATCAGTTTTTTCGTTCATCACCAGGGCCGCGGGCATGCCCAGCGCACGATGGCCATTGTGCGTGAGCTGCCGGCAAGCCAGCCGGTGAGCGTGCTCACGGCCGACCCGTCCTTGTTCGACGGCTTCGAGCGCGATATCGAGATCGTGCCCCTGCCGAACATGATCGGCGCGCCCGTGCCCACGCCCGCACTCTACGATCAACCCACGCCGGCGGTCATGCACTGCGTGCCGCTGGGGCTGGCCCCGATGCGCCAGACCATGCGCCGTATCCTCGATCATCTCGATGATCGGGGCACGGGGCTGTTCGTGATCGACGTATCGGCCGAATTGGCCCTGCTCGCACGTATCGCCAGCGTGCCGGCCATCAAGATCCGCATGCACGGCAACCGTAGCGATGCCGGCCATACCGCAGCCTACGATGCCTGTACCGGCATGCTTGCCCCCTTCGATGCCCGCCTGGAACAGCCCGACTATCCCGACTGGGCGCGGGCCAAGACCTTCTACAGCGGCGGGCTGTGCACCAGCAGTCAGCGCCGCGACGACCGCGCCGAGGCACGCCGCGCGCTGGGCCTTCCCGCAGAGCGCGAACTCGTGGTGGCCATCACCGGCGGCGGTGGCGCGGGTACGCCCTACGCCCCACTGACCATGGCCGCGCGTGCCGCGCCCGACACCCTGTTCGTCACCGTGGGGCCGTTGCATCGCGAAGGCCATGAAACGGATTTCGCCAATCTGGTCAATCACGGCTGGGTATCGCATACCAGCGATTACATCGCCGCCGCCGATATCGTGATCGCGTCGGCCGGCGACAACACCGTGCACGAAATCATGCGTACCGGCCGGCCCTATATCTGTGCGCCGGAATGGCGTTATTTCGACGAACAGCAACGCAAGGCCGAATCGCTGGCGGCCGTGGGTGCGGCCATTCATCTGCCGCGCTGGCCGGGCGATCTCGAAGGCTGGCGCGATCTGCTCGAACGCGCTCGCGCGCTCGATATCGAATGCCAACGCGGTCTTCACGACCCACACGCCGCCGCGCGGGCCGCGGGCTGGCTGATGTCGCGCATGGACACGCTCTGGCAGGAGGAAACGCGACAGGGCCACCGCGCGGCGCCACAGGTATCGATCGCGGCCACCGGCACATAAGGCTTGGCGCCCCGCCCAAACGGACGCTTTTTTTTCGCCTTGATCAGGCGGTTAAAACCGCTGACGAGATCAGCTGTACTGATCGCGGCCTGACAGGCCGGCCCTAGCCATAGCGCACGGCGCCATCCAGGCGGGCGGCCTCGATCTCGGCCGCGCTCGGGCGGCGTCGAACCACGATATCGTCTGCCGCGGGGCTCCAGTCGATCAACCCTGCTTCGCGAAACAGGCCCAGCCAGTAATCCATGCACCAACGCCCCCAGCGGGCACGAAAACGGCGCGCATTGGTCACGATTGCATCGAAATGCGGGTACGGCGGTCGATAGAGCGGATGGTGCTGATGCCAGGCACGTGCGCCGGCCAGCCAGTAGAAATCCACGCCGGCCGCAGCCAGGCGCCAGGCATAGTCGGTTTCTTCGCCGCCATAGCCTTCGTAGGCTTCATCGAAGCCCCGAGCGCGCACATGATCTTGCCGACGCAGGGCGAACGATAGCCCCCAGAGCTGGCCGGCATCGCCTTCGGGCACTGGCGCGTCGGTATCCAGCGCGGGACGTGCGGGGTGGATCTCGCCGAGTTGATCCAGGCGATCGAAATCCGGCGTGCCGGCTGCGTCGACGCGCACGGCATCGGCGGGCAGATAGCGCACCTCGCCCATGAACAGGCCCGCACGCTCGGCCAGTGCATGGCGATAGCATCGCACCAGCTCGGGCGCGGGGATGCAGTCCACATCCAGAAAGATCAGCCCGTCGTGGGCAGCGTATTCGGCCGCGAGATTGCGAGCCCGCGCCAGCGGCAACGCCGAACCGGCGACCCGGATATGGCGTACGTCGAAATCCGTGGCGGGCAGGTCATCCTCGATTTCCGGTTGCATCCAGGCGATGACGAGCTCGTCGGGCCGCTGCGACTGGGCATTGAGCCCGTGCATGAGATTGACCAGATGCCCGTGCCGGCCCCGTACCAGGGTGAGCACGCTCGTTTTCACGAGGCGTGGCACCGAGCCTGGAAATGTGCCACGCCTTCGATCACCCCGCGTGCATGTCCGGCGCTGGCGAAATACGCATGGGTCAGGCCGCATGCCTTGACCAAGCCGTCGCGGTGGTTGGCCACCACGATCGCACAGGGCAGCGTTTGCAGCATTTCCAGATCGTTGGCGGAGTCGCCGGCCACATAGACGCGCTCCTGGGGGATATCGGCTTCATCGGCCAGATAGGCCACCGCCGCGCCTTTCGAGGCATGTACCGGCAGCACATCCACACAGCGCTCGTTGCTGTGGATCACCCGCGCCTCGAGGCCGTGTTCGGCGAGCAATCGGCGCAGGCGCGGTGCGATGTCGATGCCTGCCTCGCACAGATAGCTGATCTTGTGCGCCCGCTGTTCCAGCGGCGACTGGGCGACCAGCTCGGGCACGGCATCGAGCACCTCGGCTACCGCCGCGCGTTGCCAGCCACGGTCGATCCGCTCGGCCCAGCGCGTATCGCGCACGTAGCGCACGCCATCGTCGGCCAGGCGATAGATCTCCGCGCCGACCGAGGTGATCAGAAAATCGGGCCACTCGATACCGGCCTGCTCGAGAATCAACAAGGCGCTGTGAAAACTGCGCCCGGTCGCCACGCCGAAACGTAGCCGCGGCTGGCCGGCATACCAGGCATTGAAACGGATCACGCCCTGGCTACAGCCCACCAGCGTGCCATCGATATCGCAGGCCAGCATGGCGTCGAAACGACTGCAGCGTCTGGCCACACGTTCCCCCGTGCTGCCGCTCAGGCGATGCAGCAGGCGATGGTAATAGTCGACATGCCGGCTCCAGTCGAACACGGACGTGGCCTTGCGCCCACTCGCCTGGCAGGCGATCCAGCGCTCGTGGTCGTCGAACAGCGCGAGCGCGGCTGCGGCGATCGCATCGGTCGAACACGGGTTGACCAGCACGCCGTTGTGGCACTGCTCGATGATATCGTTCGGCCCGCCGGAATCAGTGGCGACGACCGGTAGCCCGGCCGCGGCGGCTTCCAGCAGGGTCAAGCCGAACGGTTCGTTGAACGCGACATTGGCAAACAACCCACCGCGTACCCGCGCCCAGGCATAGACACTGGGCACATCGGCCCCGTGATGCTGCTTGGGATAGGCCACCCGCCCATAGAGATCGTAGTGGTCGATCAGCGCCAGCATATCGCGCAGGTTGTCGGCAATTTCCGGCTCCAGCGCATCGAGCGACTGACGCTCCCCGGCCAGAATCACCAGGTTCGCGTGCTCCTGCAACGCCGGGGACTCGCCATAAGCGCGAATCAGACTCGCCAGATTCTTGCGCGTGACCGGGCGTGCGATGGCCAGCAACGCCGGCTTGTCCGGCTCGGTCAAAAAACGCGAGAGCATGGCATGCACCCGCGCATTGGGCTGCGACTGGGCAAAGGCCTGCAAGTCGCTGGCCGGGCGGATCACGCGTATGCGCCCAGGGTCGTAATCGGGGTATTGCGCATACTGGAGTTCGGCTTCGTCACGCGAACTGGCAATGACCAGACTGGCATCGCGCAGCGCCGCGTTTTCGGTGGCGATGCGCCGGTCGAGCGCGCGTTCGGCTGGCGTGTCCACCTCTTCGTCGCGGCGTGTGGCAGCGGTGTAATCCCGCTTGGGCTGGCCCAGCGAATGCGCGGTGAACACGAACGGGATACCGCGGCGTTGCTTGACCAGCCCGGCGATATGCCCCGCATCGGCATAGTGGGCATGCAACAACTGCGGCGCGCGCTCGAGGCGATCGATATAGTCGACCAGCGCATCGCCGAACGCCGGCAGCTGATCCCAGAGTGCTTCCTTGCTGCGATAGGCCGGGTCCGGTGTGGGCAGGCGCACGATGCGCACCTTCGGGTTCACGTATTCGCAGCCAATGCGATAGTCCCCGTCGGTGAAATCCGCATCGAAGGCGCGCGTGACGATATCGATACGCTCGATATCGCGATCACGCGCCGAGGTCTGCGCCAGTTCCAGCAGATAGCGAATATGCCCACCGGTGTCGGCGGTAATGCCGTATTCGACATCGTGGGCTCGAAGACACCCTTGCAGGGCGATGTGCATGATAAACATGGGCGCGCTATATCCTGTGTCGCCGTGAACCATCATCCCCGTGCCATGAACCCGAACCGAGCGCTGCGTATCGCGCAGGTATCACCCGTCATTCTGCCTTTGCCGGCCCGCGAGGCCGGCGGCACCGAGCGTATCGTGGTCGACCTGAGCCATGCGCTGAACGCACTCGGCCATCAGGTCACCGTATTCGCAAGCGCCGACAGCGAGCTCGATCTGCCCTGCGTGAGCGCACTCGAAAGCCTGGCCTTTTTCGAAGCCGGCGACACACCCGTGCCGCCCGGCCTGCCCGGCGTACTCGAAGCCGCGCTTCTGGAACGGCTGCGTGAACGCCTGGACGATTTCGATATCGTGCATTGCCACGGCGAGTTCTTTCATGCCGCCCTGCTCGGCGAGCGGCGCAAACACAGCCTCACCACCATCCACTGGCGTACCGACGAACTCGACCGCCAGCTGTTCTTCTCGGCCTTTGCGGATCTGCCCGTCGCCGCCATTTCGGCCAGTCAGGCAGCCACGATACCGTCTTCCAACTGTCGCGGCGTGGTCGCGCACGGGCTCGACCCGGCACGCTTTGCGCTGCCGCCGACAAACGCCAGACGCGACACGCTGGTATTCATCGGCCGCATGACCGATCAGAAACGCCCCGACCGTGCGATCGAGATTGCCAGACGTTGCGAACATGCGCTCAAACTAGCGGGAAGTCGCGACCCCGGAAATCCGTACTATTTCGAACACCACGTGCGTCCCGCGCTCGGCGGTGCCATCGAGCACGTCGGCGCGGTCGACGATGCCGGCAAGCGCGCACTACTCGCCGAGGCCCGCGCGCTGGTCTTTCCTATCGACTGGCCGGAGCCCTTCGGGCTGGTCATGATCGAAGCCATGGCCTGCGGCACGCCGGTTATCGCATGGAATCACGGCGCGGTGCCCGAAGTCGTCGAACACGGCGTAACTGGCTTTATCGTCGACAGCATCGACGACGCCGTGGCCGCCGTGGCCCGCCTGCCCGAACTCGACGCCGCCACGATTCGAGCCCGCTTTCTCGAACGCTTTAGCGCCGACCGCATGGCCCGCGATTATGTCGCACTCTATCGTCAGCTGCTCGCTGATGCCTGAACCCGTACGCGCACACATCGGCCCAGGCCCCGGCAAACGCCCGCATAACTACGCATTACCCGGTTTGCCCCCAGGGGCTACCATCGGCGCCCATGCCCAGCCAAGCGAGCACGCGCCATGTCTGAGGGGATTGCGCACGCCTGTACCCCAGGTGGCGCGCCCACGCTGTCGATGCACCCGATGACCGGCCTGCGTACCCGTATCGCGGTCTGCATCCCCGTGCGCGACGAACGCGACGGCCTGCCGGCGTTGCTCGACGCCTTTGCCCGCCAGACGGCAAGCCGCGATTGTTTTGCCATCTGTCTGTTGTTCGATGGCTGCGACGACGGCGGCCAGGCCTACGTACAGGCGCGCCAATCGCAACTCGACTACCGCCTGACCAGCGCGCGTATTGCGCGCCAGCCCGAAGCCCGTGCCGGACGGGCGCGGCGCGCGGCCATGGATCTGGGCGCGCGCCTGCTCGCGCGCACACGACGCCCGGGCGATATCGAACTGCTGCTTACGACCGATGCCGATTCCATCCCCGCCCCGGACTGGATCGAAACCAGCATTCGCGCCCTCGAACAGGCCGATGTGGTGGCCGGCTATATCGAACGCCCCGACGCCGCGCCAGCCGAAATGCACCGGCGCGTGGAACGCTACTGGGAACGCCTGCGCAGTCTGCAGCGCACTGTCGACCCCCTCGTGCACGACCCGGCGCCCTCGCACCATTCGCAGGGCGGCGCGAGCCTGGGTTTTCGCGCCGATGTCTATGCCGCGCTGGGCGGTTTTGCCGACGTGGCCAGTCACGAAGACGTGGGCCTGGTCACCGCCGCCCGCAAAGCCGGCTACCGCATACGCCACGATCGCAACGTACGCGTGGCCACCTCCTCGCGAGTGTGCGGGCGCGCGACCGACGGCCTGGCCGATACGCTGCGCGCCCGCCAGGCCACACGCGCCATGCCCGCCGTTGAAGACCCGGATAATGCCCTCGCGCGTTATCGCCTGTGCGCGCAGGCACGCCAGGCATTCGACACCCTCGACGACACGACCATCGCGCAGGCGCTGGCCGAACGCGCCGGCCGCGACACCGACGAGCTGCGCGTGATCGCGGCCCAGTGTGCAAGCGCCGAAGGCTTTGTCATGCGCATCGCGCCCGAACCGGCGAACGCCCAAGACCTTGCGCTGGATATCGCCGAACAACGTCTCGCCCTGCTGGAAACCGCCCATCAATGTCCGCACGCATGAACGATCTCGCCGACACGCTCGCCGCCCTCGACCGCACTGCCGGCGACGCCGCCTATATGGCCGACGGCATCGCCTGCCTGCAACAGGGCCTGAATCTGGACGACCCGGCCGATCTCGATACCTATCGCCGACTGCTGCGCCGTCTCTATACCGCCGGGCGTTTCGACCTCGCCCTGGCGCGCCTGTTCGAAGGCCATATCGATGCGCTGCAGATCATTGCCCGCTACGGCGATGCCGATACCGCCGCGCGCCTACACCACGCGGCCCGTGACGGCGCACGATTCGGTGTCTGGAATGCACCGCTGGCCGGGGAAGGCTTGACGCTCGATCGCGAACGCCTCGATGGCGGCAAGGCCTTTGCCTCCGGCGCGGGCCTGATCAGTCACGCACTGGTCAGTGCCGAGATACCGGACCAGACGCGCAAGCAACTGTTGGTGGTCGATCTCAACGACACGCCGCCGACTATCGATACCCAGTGGTGGCAGGTACTGGGCATGCAGCGCTCGCATACGCATCTCGTGCGCTGGCACAACGCGCCGCTCACCGAGGCCGACGCCCTGATCGGCCAACCCGGCGACTACGAACGCGAACCCTGGCTCAGCGCCGGCGCGCTACGCTTCGTGGCCGTACATGCCGGGGGCATCGCCGGTGTATTCGATGGTGTTCGCCGGCATCTGGTCGCCCGCGAACGCGAGCGCGACCCGCATCAGGCTGGGCGTCTGGGACGCCTGTTCGGCCTGGCCGACAGCGCGGCCGCCATGGTCGAGCGCACCGCCGCACGCCTGTATGAAACCGAGGCCGACTGCCATCCCGCGCTGGTCGCCAACGCCCGCAGCAGCGTGCTCGACATGGGCGAACAGGTGCTCACTCTGGCCCAGCAATGCGTCGGCCTGTCTGCATTTTTCGAAACCGAACCACTCTGTGCGCATATGGCCGATCTGATGGTCTATCTGCGCCAGCCCGCGCCCGACGCCCAGCGGGTGAAAACCGGCGCGGCCGCCGCAGCAGGCACGATCGAGCTCTCGCTGTGAACGCGTGCGATCTCGATCGCGTGGTGCGCGCCCATGTCGTGGCCCCACATCCGGACGACGAAGCCATCGGCGCCTTCGGGCTGATCGCCGCCCTGCGCGCGCGCGGCGCGATCGTCGACGTCACGCTGGTCACCGACGGCGGCGCCTCGCACCGGCACAGCCGGCGTTTTCCGCGTGCGCGACTGCGCGATATTCGCTACGGCGAAACCCGACGCGTGCTGCGCCGCGCCGGCATTCGTCGCCAGGACCTGCGCTTTCTCGGCTATCCCGACGGCGATCTCGGTTTCGCCGGCCCCGCCACCGTCGCCCGTCTGGCCCGCGACCTCGCCCGCCGGCCACGCCCGGATCTGATCGTCACGCCCTCGGTCGACGACAACCACGCCGATCACCGCGCCACCGCCGCTGCAGTCAAACGCGCCTGGCCGGACTCGATCGCGCGGCTTTCCTATCTCGTATGGCCGCGTCTTGAGCCCCACCGGCCCCGTCCGCGCGGGCGCCTGCTGCGGCGGCCCCTGCGCTCGCGCGCGAAGATGAAACAGGCCGCGCTCAAGCTCTACCGTAGCCAGACCGGCCAGATCGTCGACGACAGCGACGGCTTCGAAATCGACCGCAACCTGCTCGTACGCTTCGGCCACCCGGTCGAACGCTTCGGAAACCGGCCATGAAATCAGCTACCCGCCACGCCATCGACCTGGCCGGCTTCGAAGCCAAATTCCGGGTGGGCCCCGACCCATGGGACACGTTTACCGCGCGCGACGAAGCCATCAAACGCCAATGCATCCTGCGCGCACTCGGCGACGGTCCCATCGCTCGCATCCTGGAACTGGGCAGCGGCAACGGCTCCAACAGCCAGGCACTCGCCCGGCGCGCGCTCAAACTGCAAACCTGCGACGGCAGTGCAAGCGCGACCCGGCTCACCCGCCAGGCCCTGGCCGACGCACCCCACGCCCACGCCTGGCACATCGCCCTGCCCGCACCGCTGCCCGGCCACCGCTACGAAGCCGTGGTCATCGCCGAACTGCTCTACTACCTCGCCCCGCGCGCCATGCAGCGTCTGGCCAAGGACGTCGCCAATGCCCTCGCCCCCGGCGCCCGCCTGGTCCTCGCCCACCACCAGATCGAATTCCCCGACAACCGCCAGCGCACCGCCGACATCCACGACCGCTTCATCAACGCCCTCGCCCGCCGCGCCACGCCCATCCGCCGGTCACGTAACCAGCGCTGGCGAGTCGATGCATATGGGGTTGCGTGAACGGGGCGATTCGTCGCAGGCGCCGTCGATGACCACCGTGAACGTGGCCGGGTAGAAAGGCCCTTTTTGGGCCACGGCCCAAGTATCATAAGCAGCCAGAACCAAGCCATGGAAGTCATCATTCATGTCGTGCCCACCTTGCCCCCGCTGCCAATCCGAATTCGTCTATCAGGATCAAAACCTGCTCGTTTGCCCCGAGTGCGCCCACGAATGGAACCCTTCCGAGGCCCAGGCAGACACGGAAGACACCGTGACGGTCAAAGATGCGCACGGCACGCCGTTAGCGGAAGGCGACAAGGTCACCATGATCAAAGACCTCAAGGTCAAGGGCAGCTCACTGGTGCTCAAGGTGGGCACGAAAGCGGTCATCAAACGGCTTGCTGATAGCAAGGATCACCAGCTGGACTGCAAGGTCGACGGCGTCGGCGACATGATGGTGACCGCTCAGTTTGTGAAAAAGGCCTGAGCCAAGCTCAGGAATCTCGATCCGTCGAACGACCCCTGAATGGCGGACGCTTGGTGGCTGCCCGTAGCAGCTAACAAGGAAACGGATAACGCCCCGCGGCCAACGATGTTCGGCCGCTACGCAAACAACCACCGCGCGGATATGCACAGCCCATGCAGCGCGTCTCTTGCGTGCAAATTTTGTTGCTGCTATAAATTGAACACCGTTTAATTAATACGGATCGCGACATGGCTTCCGGACAGTTCAGGCTTCTTGGCGAGCGGCGGTTTTCGCCGTTCTTCTTCACCCAGTTCCTGGGGGCGTTCAACGACAATCTGTTCAAGAATGCGCTGGTGATCCTCATCGCCTTTCAGGGCTCGAGCTGGGCGATGACCGAGGGCGGCATGAGCACGAACGTGCTGGTGAACGTGGCGGCTGCGTTGTTCATCCTGCCCTTCTTCTTGTTTTCGGCCACGGCCGGCCAGATTGCGGACAAGTACGACAAGGCCACGCTCATGCGCTGGATCAAGGCGCTGGAGATCGTGATCATGGCGGGCGCGGCAGTGGCGTTTGCGCTGCACAGCCTGACGCTGTTGATGGTGCTTTTGTTTCTGATGGGCGCGCAGAGCACGTTGTTCGGGCCGGTGAAATACGGTTATCTGCCGGCGCATCTGGATAACCGCGAACTCACCGGTGGCAACGGCATGGTGGAGCTGGGCACGTTCCTGGCGATTCTGCTGGGCACGATCGCGGGCGGCCAGCTGGTACATACGGTGGGCGACCGGACGGTGGTGATCGGCGCGAGCGTGCTGGCGTTTGCGGTGCTGGGCTGGCTGGTGAGCCTGCTCATTCCGCGTACCGCGCCCAATGCGCCGGACATCAAGCTCAACTGGAATCCGGTGAGCGAGACGATACGCATCGTCGGCTATGCGCGTGAAAACCGTACGATCTTTCTGTCGATCATGGGTATCAGCTGGTTCTGGGCGGTGGGCGCGATGTATCTGGCGCAGCTGCCCAACTATGTGCGTGTGGATCTGGGCGGCGACGAAACGGTGGTCACCCTTTTGCTGGCGCTATTTTCTCTGGGCATCGGCATTGGTTCGATGCTGTGCGACCGCTTGTCGGGCGGGCGTATCGAGCTAGGGTTGGTGCCGTTCGGCGCGGCGGGCCTGGTGTTGTTCAGCCTGCATCTGGGCTTTGCCGGCGTAGCCGATCACGTGGGCGAGGCCGACTTGTGGGCGTTTTTGGCGCTGGATGGCAGTTGGCGCATATTGGCCGATCTGGGCCTGATCGGGTTGTTCGGCGGTTTTTATATCGTGCCGCTGTACGCGCTCATCCAGGAGCGTGCGCCGCGTGATCGGCTGTCGCGCATCATCGCGGCGAACAGCATCATCAATGCCCTGTTCATGGTGCTGGCGTCGCTCTACGCGGTGGGCGCGCTGCAGCTGGGGCTGAGCATTCCCGGGCTGTTTCTGGCGACGGCCGTAATGACCGCGGCGGTGGTAGTGTTCATCTTCACGCTGGTGCCCGAGTTCACCATGCGTTTCATCATCTGGCTGCTCGTGAGCACGATCTACCGCGTGCGCAAACGCGGTCTGGACAACATCCCGGATGAGGGCGGCGTGCTGCTGGTGTGCAATCACGTGAGCTTCATGGACGGGCTCATCCTGGGCGGCTCGGTGCGCCGGCCCGCCCGGTTCGTGATGTATCACACCATCTTCGATGTGCCGGTGCTGTCATTCATTTTCCGTACCGGCAAGGCCATTCCCATTGCCCCGGCCAAGGAAGACCCGGAACGCCTGGAAGCCGCCTACGACGCCATCGCTCGCGAGCTGGAAGATGGTCAGGTGGTGTGCCTGTTCCCGGAAGGCGCGATAACGCGTGACGGCGAGCTGCAGGAATTCCGCCAGGGCGTGGAACGCGTGGTGCAACGCACGCCCGTGCCGGTGGTACCGATGGCCCTGCGCGGCATGTGGGGCAGCTTCTTTTCGCGCAAGGGCGGCCCGGCGATGCAGCGCCTGCCGCAACGTTTTCGCTCGCATATCGAATTGATCGCGGGCGAAGCCGTGCCCCCGGAACAGGTCAGCGCGGCCGATCTGCAACAGCGCGTGCAGAGCATGCTCGATAGCGGCGAGCCGCTGTCAGCGCAAGATGCGCCGACGGGCGCAAGGCCGACGGGCGCTACGCCGTCCGCGCCGTAAGGCCGGCCAGATAGTTGCTGACAAGGTCGTCGGTCAAGTGCTCGGTGGCCTGGCCGCCGACCATATGCAGCTTGCCGGTGAGCGTTAGAATGCATACGCCGTGTACCCCGCTCCACAGCGCCTGGGCAGCAGCGTCGAGCGCAGCACCTTGGGCGCCGGATACCTGTGCGAGCGGTTCCATGATCAACGCCACCAGCGCCGCAATCCGGTCGTCGATATAGTCCGGGCCGGGCACGGTCTCCGGCAACCGGTGTTCGAAACAGGCGCGCCAGAGGTTGGGATGCGCGCGGGCAAATTCGGCATAGGCCCGGGCCACATGCAGCAGCTGTTCGGTGGGCTCGGCATGGGCAGCCGCAGCCTGCTGCATGGGCACGCGCAGCCGATCGAGCGTACGCGCATTCACATGCAGGATGACGTCATCGAGATTGGCGAACACCAGATAGATCGTACCCGGCGTATAACCGATCTCGCGGGCGATGGCGCGCGCGCTCAAACCGGCCAGCCCCTTGTCGACCATCAACTGCTCAGCGGCGTCCAGGATGAGTTCGTGGAGCTGTTCGCGGGTGTGTTCGCTACGGCGTGCCATCCAGGCGCCCTCGATTCTGCAGCGGGTTCCGGCCCGACCGCGACCGCGGCGCCCCGCCGTTGATCGCCGGTTCTATCGGCGCCGCAGCGGGGCCGGCTTCGCGGTTCCACGTCGATTGCCGACCGCTTGAAAAAGCCAATCCCGACGCATCATAACGCGTTTTTGAACAGCGTTTATTTTACCGCGCGTGCCGGGGCAGCCCGTGCTCGACTGCCCCGAACACCGCGCGTGATCGCGCGCCCTACAGCGTGGACTGCAAATGCCCGCCGTCGACGGCGATCGTGCTGCCGGTCATGTAGCGCCCGGCATCGGAGGCGAGCAACAACAACGCGCCGACGAGATCCTCGACCTGGCCGAGCTGGCGCTGCGGGATGCGCTTGAGCATCTTCTGGCCGGCCTCGGTGTCGAAAAAGCCGCGGTTGATATCGGTGGAGATATAACCCGGCGCGATCGCGTTCACGCGGATACCGTAGCGGGCCCATTCCAGTGCAAGGCTACGCGTGAGTTGTTCCAGCGCGCTCTTGGAGGCGGCATAAGGCGCGACCGCCGAGGCCACGCGGTGGCCGAGAATGGAGGTGATATTGACGATACTGCCGGGCTTTTCCGCCTGGCGCAGACGTCGGCCACATTCGACCGCCACCCGCCAGCAGCCGTTGAGATTGATATCGATCGTTTTCAGCCAGTCGGCTTCGCTCATGTCCATGGCCGGGGCGGCGATCGCCACGCCTGCGTTGCAGACGGCGATATCGACCGTACCGAATGCCTGCTCGGCCGCATCGAAACCGGCCGCGACGGACTCGGCGTCGCTCACGTCCATGGGTACGACGCTCGCTTCGCCGCCGGCCGCGCGTACGGCATCGGCCGCGGTCACCAGCGGGCCTTCGCGGCGTCCGCACAGCACGACTTTCGCCCCGGCTTCGGCCAGCGCCGTGGCAAAGCCGCTGCCCAGGCCGCCGCCCGCACCGGTCACCAGGGCCACGCGGCCGGTCAGGTCGAATCGATCCGTCATGCTTATCTCCTCTTGTATTGATTGCGCGTCATGCCGCGCTCGCCGAGGCGGCATCTGAGTTCATGGTCGCACACCGCAGGCGGCGATCAGCTCAAATGCTCGCGCGCAATGGCGATAATACGTTCGCGCAGCCAGCGATGGGCCACGTCGTGATGATCGAGCGCGCCCCAGGCCATGCCGATATGAAACTCCGGCAGTTCCAGCGGCGGATCGAGCACGGCCAGGCCAAGATGGCGCGCCTGATAGCGGGCAATCCGGGCCGGCAGCGCGACGATCATGTTGCTGTTGGCCACCAGTTCGCGCGGCAGCTGATAGTGGCGGGTGAGCACGCTGATCTGGCGCGAGCGCCCGGAATCGGCCAGCACCTCGTCGATACGGCTCAGCCCGATCCCGGTCTGGGTGATCAGAATATGTTTTTCCGAAAGAAACGTCTCCAGCGTAAGCTCGCCGCCGGCCTCCACCAGCGCCGGATGATCCTTGCGGATCAGGCAGGCCATGCGGTCGCTCCAGAGCTGCTGCTGATGGAAGTTCGCCGGCAGTTTGCCGAAACGGTTGACCAGCACATCGGCTTCGCCGCGCTCGATCTGGTCGATGGCGTCGCTACCGGCACTGAGGATATTCAGTGCGATATTCGGTGCCTCGCGCTCGAGCACGCCCACCACATGCGGCATGAGCACCGAGGCGGCATAGTCGGTAATCAAAATGGTGAACAGACGCTCGGCCGTGGCCGGTTCGAATGCCCGGTTAGGCGCGATCGCGCTTTCCAGCTGGGCCAGCGCATTGCGGACCGGGCGTTGCAGCTTGAGCGCGCGATCGGTGGGCTGCATGCCGCTGGCGGTGCGTACGAGCACCGGGTCGCCCAGGAGTTTGCGCAGACGTCGCAACGCGTTGCTCATGGCCGGCTGGCTCATATCCATGGCCAGTGCGGCCTTGGTGACGCTGCGCTCGCGCAATAGCGCATCGAGAAACACAAGCAGGTTCAGGTCGATATCCCGAACATTCATTACGTGAATACATGCGCCGAGGAATATGGCGCAAGGATAGCACCACAGCCCTGGCTAGCGGCGCTTCTGCAGGAACTGGTGGCCGCAATCGATGCAGCGATAATAATTACGCAGATTCATTATCTTGCGAAAGCCATGACGACGCAGCGGCAGCACCCCGAAGCTGTCGCACTTGGGGCACCGTTCACGATTGCGTTCGACTGTTTTAGCTGTCATTTTCGGGGGTTAACGATGACCAAATCCATACGATAGGACTTTAAAGAGCGCGGAACTCATTACGGTACAACGACTCGCAGCGATCGCGTAACAATCGATCACTTACAATCTAATTGACGGTGAAAGAAAATATCGCATAAAACCCTAGATTTTAATTCGCAAGCGTTATTTTCGTTCAACTCTTCATGAACCCTGCCAACAGGAAATCGCCGACCGGTCCGGAACCCATTCCAACGCAATGGCTGCCCCTTTGTTTCTCGCAGCCGAGCGCGATATGGATCATAGCAGCCGCGTATGACAGAAACGATAAATTTACAAACAGATTTATTTTCCGATTGAGATGGTGCGCTATGCCTGAGTCCAGATACCAGATCGTGGTGATCGCCCATGCGCCTTCGCCGAACACTCGCCGCCTACGGGATGCGGTATTACGGGGCATCCGCCACCCGGATATCGAAGGCGTCGACGCGCGCTGGATCGCACCGCTTCAGGCCGGGCCCGACGATGTGCTCGGCGCCGATGCGGTGATCCTCGGCACACCGGAAAACCTCGGCACCATGAGCGGCGCGCTCAAGGATTTTTTCGACCGCAGCTACTACCACTGCCTCGATCACACCGACGCCCTGCCCTTTGCCTTCTACATCCGCGCCGGCCTGGACGGCACCGGCACACGCCGGGCCATCGACAGCATTACCGGCGGGCTGCGCTGGAAAGCGGTGCAGGCGCCGCTCATCTGTCAGGGCGAATTCGACCCCGCTTTCGAGGATCAGTGCGAAGAACTGGGGCTGATGATGGCGGCGGGGCTGGAATCCGGCCTGTTCTAGCCGGCCGGCGGGTGGGCCACCCACCGGCTGACAGGATCGGCCGTTCTCGGCCGCTTCAACACTGCCCTCGATCAGGAAATGGCGGCGCTATCCGCCGTTCTTGCTCGTGGCTCGGCGAATGCGAGCGAAGACGCAGATGACGGTCGACCACGCCCAATCCTCGTAATTACGCCCCAGCACTGCACCAAAACCGGTCAAACGCGCGCTGATGGGGCGCCGCGTGCGCGCCACGCCACCCTTCACCTCGTTCAAGACAGCGATAGATAAGCGTTGCAAGACGCTGGCACAGGCGTTGCATGACCGTTGTATACATCCCTGTATGCAGCGCACATGACGATTTCCACCCTGGCCGATTGGCATAGCCGTTACGCAGACGGCGTACAGACGCCCCGCACGGCGCTTCATTCGCTCCACGGCGAGCTCACGAACGACGATCCTGCGTGGATTCATATCATCACGGGCCCCGAGCTGGATGCCCAGCTGGACGCGCTGGAGACGTTGCTGGACAACGCCGGCGGCGATCGCTCGGCCTTGCCGCTTTATGGCGTGCCCTTCGCGGTGAAGGACAATATCGATGTCGCCGGCCTGCCGACCACGGCCGCCTGCCCCGACTACGCCTATACGCCCACGCGTTCGGCAGCTGCGGTCGAACGGCTGCAAGCCGCGGGCGCGATTCTGCTGGGCAAGACCAATCTCGACCAGTTCGCCACCGGCCTGGTGGGCACGCGCTCGCCCTACGGCGCGGTGCCCAACGCGTTCGATCCGACCTATATCAGCGGCGGCTCGAGCTCCGGCTCGGCGTCGGTGGTCGCACGCGGGCTGGTCGCGTTCGCACTGGGTACCGATACCGCCGGCTCCGGACGCGTGCCGGCCGGGTTCAACAATCTGGTGGGCGTCAAAGCCACCTGCGGGGCGATCAGCACCCGCGGCGTGGTGCCGGCCTGTCGATCGCTGGATTGCGTATCGATCTTCGCGCTGGACATGGCCGATGCCGAGTACCTACGCACGGTATTGACCGCCTTCGATACCGAGGACGCCTATTCGCGCGCCCAACCAGCGCAGGCGCCGGCCGGCATGGCAAACACAGCCACGCCGCGGCTGGGCATTCCCGCCGAACCCGAGTTCTATGGCGACGAGGCGGCGCGCCAGGCATTCGAGGCCAGCGTGGCGCAGTGGCAGGCCGCGGGCGCCGAGATCGTGGCTCTCGATTTCACACCTTTCCAGGAAGCTGCAGCGCTGCTCTATCAGGGCCCCTGGGTTGCCGAGCGCTATGCCGCGGTCGGCGCCTTCATCGACGCCCACCCCGATGCAGCTGACCCGGTGGTCGCGGACATTATTACCGGCGGCCGCAAACCCAGCGCGGTCGATGCCTTTGGCGCGCAATACGCGCTGGCCGCGCTCAAGCGCCAGGCCGATGCGCTCATCGAAAGTGTCGATGCCCTACTGGTTCCGACCGCGCCGAGCATCTATCGCCAGGACGAAATCGCGGCCGAGCCGGTGGCGCTCAACAGCCGGCTGGGCACCTACACGAATTTCGTAAACCTGCTCGATTACTGTGCGTTGGCACTGCCGGGCGGTTTTCGTGGCGACGGCCTGCCGGCCGGCATCACGCTGATCGCCCCGGCCTGGCATGACGCCCGTCTGGCCGCACTGGGCGCGCGTTGGCAAAACCACCAGCCGTGGCCGCTGGGCACCGGCGAACGCCTGGCCTCGCAACTGGCCACGCCCGCCAGCGCCGACCCGGCGCCTCAGATGATTCGGGTGGCCGTGGTCGGTGCGCACCTGCGCGGCATGCCCTTGAACTGGCAACTCACCGAGCGCGACGCGGTGTTCGTGGAACAGACCGAAACCGCGCCGGAATACCGCCTGCTGGCGCTGGCCGGCACTACCCCGCCCAAGCCCGGGCTGATCCGCGGCGCGGACGGCGCGTCGATTCAGGTCGAGCTCTGGGACGTGCCGATCGAAGCGTTTGGCTCGTTCGTTGCACTCATACCCGCACCGCTGGGCATCGGCACATTGCAGCTGGCCGATGGCCGCGAAGTGAAAGGTTTCATCTGCGAAGGCTGGGCTGCCGAGAGCGCACGCGACGTCACCGCGTTCGGCGGCTGGCGTGCCTACATCGCAGACCAGAACGCAAAGGCGAACGATCATGGCTGAACTGGATACCGTACTTATCGCCAACCGCGGCGAAATCGCGGTGCGTATCGCACGCACGCTCGAAAAGATCGGCGTGACGAGTGTGGCCATCTATTCCGATTCCGATCGCGACAGCGGCCATGTGAGTGCCGCCGATCAGGCCATCGCCCTGGGCGGCGATAGCGCGGCCGACAGCTATCTCAACGTCGACGCCGTGCTGGCCGCCGCCCGCGAGGCCGGTGCCCAGGCGATCATCCCCGGCTACGGGTTTCTATCCGAAAACGCCGATTTCGCCCGTGCCTGCGAAGACGCCGGCATCGCCTTCGTCGGGCCCACGCCGGAGCAGATCGAACAGTTCGGCCTCAAGCACACCGCGCGCGAGCTGGCCGAAGCCGCAGGCGTGCCGCTGGCCCCCGGCACGGGTCTGCTCGACAGCCTGGACGCCGCCAAATCCGCGGCCACCGATCTGGGCTATCCGGTCATGCTCAAGTCCACGGCCGGCGGCGGCGGCATCGGGCTATCGCGGTGCAACGACGAAGCCGAGCTGGAAGCCGCCTTCGAAAAAGTCGCGCGTCTCGGGCAGAACTATTTCTCCGATAGCGGCGTGTTTCTGGAGCGGTTCATCGAATCCGCCCGGCATGTGGAAATCCAGATCTTCGGCGACGGCGCCGGCACGGTGGTCGCACTCGGCGAGCGCGACTGTTCCCTGCAGCGGCGCAACCAGAAAGTGGTGGAAGAAACCCCGGCACCGCATCTGCCGGCCGCCACCCGCGAGGCCATGATGGCGGCCGCCGTGAGCCTGGGCGAGTCGGTGAATTACCGCTCGGCGGGCACGGTGGAATTCATTTACGACGGCGCGCGCGACGAATTCTATTTCCTGGAGGTCAACACCCGCCTGCAGGTCGAGCACCCGATTACCGAAGCGGTCACCGGCGTGGATCTGGTGGAATGGATGATCCGCTGTGCCGCCGGCAACCTGCGCAATCTGGCCACCTTCGAAGCCGACCCGCAGGGCTGTGCCATCGAGGTGCGCATCTATGCCGAGCAGCCGGCACGGGATTTCGCGCCCTCGCCCGGCACGCTCACCGAGGTGGTGTTCGACGAGCACGCCCGGGTGGATACCTGGGTGGCCGCCGGCACCGAGGTGTCGTCGCATTTCGACCCGATGATCGCCAAGCTCATCGTGCACGGCAATACCCGCGACGAAGCCCTGGCCCGGCTGGCCAATGCCCTGGATGCCACGCGCCTGTCCGGTATTGCCACCAACCTCGAGTATCTGCGCCAGATCGTAGCCGACGACAAATTCTCGGCCGGCGAAGTCTCGACCGCATTTCTGGCCGACTTCGACTACGCGCCGCCAGGCGTCGAGATCGTCAAACCCGGCACCTACACCAGCATTCAGGACTACCCGGGGCGCACCGGCTACTGGCATATCGGCGTGCCGCCATCGGGGCCGATGGATGACTATGCCTTCCGGCTGGCCAATGCGATCGTGGGCAACCACGCGTCGGCCGCCGGCATCGAGTGCACCATTCTCGGGCCGGAGATTCTGTTTCATCGCGCCGCCACCATCGCCCTGACCGGCGCGCGCACCCCCGCCACGCTCGACGGCGAAGCGATCGATTTCTGGACACCGATTGATGTAGCGCCCGGCCAAACGCTGGTCGTGGGCAAGGCCGAATCCGGCTGTCGCAGCTATCTGGCGATTCGGGGCGGTATCGACGTACCGGACTATCTGGGCAGCAAATCCACCTTTGCGCTGGGCCAGTTCGGCGGCCATGCCGGCCGGCCGCTGCGCGCCACCGATATGCTCGCCATTTGCGACGCATCACGTCCCAACAACCCCACGCCCGCGCCGATTCGCGAACCGGCCGCCGCGCCGGCCGAACTCGTGCCGGACTATGCCATTCACTGGGAAATCGGCGTGCTCTACGGCCCGCACGGGGCGCCCGATTTCTTTACCGAAGAATCGATCGAACAGTTTCTGGCCACGGATTGGGAAGTTCACTACAACTCCAACCGGCTGGGCATTCGCCTGAATGGCCCCAAGCCGACCTTTGCCCGTGAAAACGGCGGCGAAGCCGGCCTGCACCCGTCCAATATCCACGACACGGAATACGCAGTCGGGGCGATCAATTTCACCGGCGACATGCCGGTAATTCTCACCCGCGAGGGACCGAACCTGGGCGGTTTCGTGTGTCCGGTGACCATCGCCGCCGCCGAATTGTGGAAAGTCGGCCAGGTCGCGCCGGGCGATACGATTCGCTTCGTACAGCTGGGCTTCGACGAGGCCATCGCTCGCCAGCGCGAACAAGACGCGGCCTGCAACGAACTGGCCGTGCCCGACACGCGCGATGCCTTGCCCATTCCGCAACCCGCCGAGACGGTCTCGCCCTGCGTGCTGGCCGAGCGCGCGGGCGAAGGCAGCCGCCCGGCGGTGGCGTATCGCCAGGCCGGCGACAGCTACATCCTGATCGAATACGGGCCGAACGTGCTCGACCTGCGTTTTCGCCTGCGGGTGTATCTGCTCATGCAGGCGCTGGAGAAAAACCCCGTCGAGGGCATTCTGGAACTCTCGCCCGGGGTGCGTTCGTTGCAGGTCAACTACGACGGCCAACGTATTCATCAGGATGCATTGATCGAGGCATTGCTGGCGATCGAGGCCGAACTACCCGAGGTGGACGACCTCAAGCTGCCCACCCGCGTGCTGCATTTGCCGCTGGCCTTCGAGGACAGCGCCACGCTGGATGCGGTGTCCCGCTATCGCCAGTCGGTGCGCGATACCGCGCCCTGGCTGCCCAACAACGTGGACTTCATCCAGCGGATCAACGGGCTGGAAACACGCGAGGCAGTGCAGGAGACCATTCTCTCGGCCAGCTATATGGTGCTGGGCCTGGGGGACGTTTATCTGGGCGCGCCCTGTGCGGTGCCGGTCGATCCGCGCCACCGGCTGGTCACCTCCAAATACAACCCGGCCCGTACTTATACCGCCGAGGGCACGGTGGGCATTGGCGGCGTGTACATGTGCATTTACGGCATGGATTCGCCGGGCGGTTATCAGCTGGTCGGGCGCACGCTGCCGATCTGGAACAAGTTCGGCCATAACGAACAGTTCACCCCAGGCGAACCGTGGCTGCTGCGCTTTTTCGACCAGGTGCGCTATTACCCGGTCGACGAAGACACGCTCACCGACATGCGCGCGGCCTTTCGGGCCGGCCGGCTGCATGCCGAAATCACCGAGGAAGTCTTCGATTTCGCCGAATACCAGCGCTTTCTCGACGACAACGCCGAGGACATCGCCGCCTTTCGCGAACGCCAGAACGCGGCCTTCGCCAAGGAAGTCGAACACTGGCAGGCCCAGGCCGATGCCGAACCGGAAGAAAAAGCCGGCCCGGCCGCGGCGCCAATCGATGACGATATCGACGGCGAAGCGGTCACGGCCGATGTGTCCGGCAATGTCTGGAAACTCCAGGTCGAACAGGGCGCGACGGTCGCCGCCGGCGACACGCTGGTGATCGTCGAGGCGATGAAGATGGAATTCAGCGTCGAAGCCCCCTGCGACGGCACGGTCAAGGCGCTGCGCTGCGAACAGGGCACGCTGGTTTCGGCCGGCGATGTACTGCTCGTCATCGAACCGAGCGAATAGTGAGCCTGCCCCGCACACCGGCCGTACCCACTGCGAACACGCGCCGCGGCCGGCGCGTGAACCTGGCCGATCGCGTGTATGCACAGCTCAAGGCCGATCTGTTCGATTTCACCCTCATGCCGGGCGATCGGCTGTCGGAAAACGAGATCGCCGAACGCACGCAGGCCAGTCGCACGCCGGTACGCGAAGCCCTGTTTCGCCTGCAACGCGATGGCTATGTCGATGTGCTGGACAAGGGCGGCTGGCACGTCAAACCGCTGGATTTCCATGCGTTCGACGAACTCTACGACGTGCGCATCACCCTCGAATGCGCGGCCGTAAAACGTCTGTGCGCGCTAGCCGAACGCCCGCCGGCCCTGGCCGGGCTGGACGAAACCTGGCAAATCGACAGCCCGGCTCGTGAAACCGACAGCACCACGCTCTGGCAACTCGACGAACAGTTTCACGCCACGCTCGTGGCCGCAGCGGGCAATCGCGAAATGGCGCGTATTCATCGCGATGTGACCGAACGCATTCGTATCGTACGGCGGCTGGATTTCGTCAAACCCGATCGCGTGGCCGCGACCTATGACGAACACGCCGCAATTTTGCGCCGCCTCGCCAACCGTCAGGCCGAGCCCGCGCAAGCACTGCTGACGACCCATATCAAGGCCAGCCGCGATGCGGTTCGCCAGATCACCCTGCACGGGCTCTACGAAGCCCGCGACACCATGCAGCGAAGCGCCGCCGACGGCGCCTCGCCCCATCGCGCATCTGCCACCACTGTAAATCCAGGGGGAACCCACGATGAAAACGAAAACACTGCATAAACTCGGCACACGCGTGCTCGCGCCCGCGCTGCTGGCGCTGGGCGTATCCACCGGCGCCCAGGCCGCCGATACGCAATGCCCGATCAAGGTCGGCGTACTGCATTCGCTGTCGGGCACGATGGCCATCAGCGAGTCCACCCTCAAGGACACCGCGCTGATGCTCATCAAGCAGCAGAACGAAAACGGCGGCCTGCTGGGCTGTCAGCTCGAGCCGGTGGTCGTCGACCCGGCCTCGAACTGGCCGCTGTTCGCGGAAAAAGCCCGTCAGCTGCTCGCCCAGGACAAGGTCGATGTGGTGTTCGGCACCTGGACATCGGTGTCGCGCAAGTCAGTCCTGCCGGTATTCGAGGAATTGAACGGGCTGCTGTTCTATCCGGTGCAATACGAAGGCGAAGAATCCTCGCGCAACATCATCTATACCGGGGCCGCGCCCAATCAGCAGGCGATCCCGGCGGTGAATTATCTGATGAACGAGGTCGGCGTGGAGCGCTGGGTACTGCTGGGCACCGACTATGTCTACCCGCGTACCACCAACAAGATCCTCAAGCAGTATCTGATGGATCAGGGCGTGGCCGAGTCCGACATCATGATCAACTACACGCCGTTCGGGCATTCCGACTGGCAGAGCATCGTCGCGCGGGTGAAAGCCTTCGGTTCGGTGGGCAAGAAGACCGCCGTAGTCTCGACCATCAACGGCGACGCCAACGTGCCCTTCTACAAGGAGCTGGCCAACCAGCAGATTTCCGCCGCCGATATCCCGGTGGTCGCCTTCTCGGTGGGCGAACAGGAACTGTCGGGTATCAGCACCGCGCCGCTGGTGGGCCATCTGGCGGCCTGGAACTATTTCGAGAGCATCGATACGCCGGCCAACGAACAGTTCATCAAGCACTGGCATGAGTACACCGGCGACGACAAGCGCGTGACCAACGACCCGATGGAGGCCACCTATATCGGCTTCAATCTATGGGTGAAGGCGGTCAAGAAAGCCGGTACCACGGATGTGGATACGGTCATCGACACCCTGCCCGGGCTCGAAGTCGACAACCTCACCGGCGGCACGGCCGAGGTGCTGCCCAATCATCACATCACCAAGCCCGTCTATATCGGCGAGATCACCGACGACGGCCAGTTCTCGGTGGTATGGGAAACCGACACGGAAGTGCCCGGCGATGCCTGGTCCGACTATCTGCCCGACAGCGCCAAGCTCAAGGCCGACTGGGTCGAGCTGGACTGCGGCCACTACAACACCGAAACCAAGTCCTGCACGGGACAGAGTTCGGCGCAGTAGGTAGTCGACGCGCTTCGACCATGACGCACCGGGCCGCAACGGCCCGGTGCTTTCGCCCCACCGAACGAATCCGCCATGGACACGACCCGAACATACCGCGCAACACGCCGGCTCGGCGCGACGCTGCTCGTGCTGGCGTTTGCGAGCAGTCTGGCGATCGCCCAGCCGGCCACAAGCGACACCACGGCGCCCGCGGATACATCCGCGCCGTCGCAGCCCTCGTCGCCCAGCCCGGCGGGCAATAGCGCTACACAAGCCACTGCCGCCGACAACGACGACAGCGAAACGCCCGGCTTCGACTATGCCGGCACCGTCGCCGCGCTGGCCGAGGCCAACTATCCGCAAAAACGGCGGATCGTGCGTGCACTGGCCAGCCATCCGCAGGCGCATACCGACGAACTGCTGGCAGCCTTCGCCGACAACCGGCTGGTTGTGCGTGAAGCCGACGGCAAGGTTTTCATCGCCGAAGACAACGGCGATACCTACGCCCTGCGCGACCCGATCACCTTGGCCAGCGCGGGCAGCGCGCCGGCACGCGATTTCGACCCGGTGCGCACCAATATCGGCCTGCGCCAGAACATCGGCGTGGCGCGTGCCCAGCTCGAGCTCGATGCCGACGATGCCGACACGCGCCTGGCCGCGGTCGAAACCATGTCGGCCAATCTCGACGACAACGCCGCCGATGCGATGCGTGCGCATCGCCCGAGCGAAACGGACGAACGCGTGCAAACCGCCATCGACCGCGCGCTGGCGATCAACGATCTGAATACCGGCGATAACGCCGCCAAGCTGGCTGCGATCGAACGCCTGGCCGGCGACAACAGCCAGATGGTCTACAACCGTCTGAACAACATGCTCATCCTCATCCCCGAGGACAGCCCCGATGCCGACCAGGCGCGTCTGCGCGCGGCAGCCGCTGCCCAGGTCGAACGCATCGACTGGTGGCGCAACTTTTACGATTATCTGGAAACCCTGTTCTTCGGCCTGAGTCTGGGCTCGATTCTGGTGCTGGCCGGTATCGGTCTGGCGATCACCTTCGGCGTGATGGGCGTGATCAACATGGCCCACGGCGAGCTGATCATGCTCGGCGCCTATACCGCGTTCGTCATGCAGCAGCTGTTGCCCGGCCATATCGGTCTGGCGCTGGTGCTCGCCGTGCCGGCGGCGTTTGTCGTCTCCGGCCTGGTGGGCATTCTCATCGAGCGCTCGATCGTGCAATGGCTGTATGGCCGACCGCTGGAAACGCTGCTGGCCACCTTCGGCGTGAGCCTGTTTCTGCAACAGCTGGTGCGCAGCGTCTTCACCCCGCTCAACCGCAGTGTCGCCGCGCCGGAATGGATGAGCGGGCTGATCCGCTTCAACGATCTGTTCGCGCTCACCGCCAATCGCCTGGTGATCTTCGGCTTTGCGATGGTCGTGTTCGCCGCGCTGATTCTGGTCATGCACAAGACCTCACTGGGGCTCAAGGTGCGTGCGGTTTCGCAGAACCGGGACATGGCCCGGGCCATGGGCATTCGTACCCAGCGTGTGGATGCGCTGACCTTCGGGCTGGGCTCGGGCGTGGCCGGCATCGCCGGCGTGGCCTTGAGCCAGCTCACCAACGTCGGGCCCAACCTGGGTCAGAGCTACATCATCGACTCGTTCATGGTCGTGGTCTTCGGCGGCGTAGGCAATCTGTGGGGCACGCTCGTATCCGGGCTGTCGCTGGGCGTGCTCACCAAGTTCATCGAACCGCAGGCCGGCGCCGTGCTGGCCAAGATTCTCGTGCTCATCTTCCTGATTCTGTTCATTCAGCGGCGACCGCGCGGGCTGTTCCCGCAGAAAGGCCGCACGGCGGAGGGCTCCTGATGCCGCGTTCGACCCGACTTTCCAAAGCGAACCACGGCCCGGTGCTGGTGCGCATGCTCGGCGATACCGGCAGTCTCGTGTTCGTGGTCGCCCTCATTGCCCTGATCGTGGCCGTGCCGCTGTGCAATCTCGTGATCAGCCCGGCCAGCGCACTGCATGTATCGGACTTCACCGTCGCCCTGGTCGGCAAGTATCTGACCTATGCGCTACTCGCGGTCGCGCTCGATCTGATCTGGGGCTATTGCGGCATTCTCAGTCTGGGCCATACGGCATTTTTCGGCCTCGGCGGCTATGCGATGGGCATGTATCTGATGCGCCAGATCGGCGATCGCGGTGTCTACGGCAACCCGGTGCTGCCGGACTTCATGGTGTTTCTCAACTGGGACACCCTGCCCTGGTACTGGCATGGCATGGATATCTTCGCCGTGGCCATGGCCATGGTGCTGTTGGTGCCCGGACTGCTGGCGCTGGTGTTCGGCTGGCTGGCGTTTCGCTCGCGGGTGACCGGCGTGTATTTCGCCATCATCACCCAGGCGATGACCTATGCCCTGATGCTGGCGTTCTTTCGCAACGAAATGGGCTTTGGCGGCAACAACGGCCTGACCGACTTCAAGGACATCCTCGGCTACGATCTGTCATCCGACGGTACCCGCGTAGGCCTGTTCGTGGCCTCCGGCATCGGCCTGCTCGCGGGGTTTCTGCTCGCGCGCTTCATCGTGACTTCGCGCGCCGGGCGCGTGCTCGAAGCCATACGTGATGCCGAAAGCCGTACCCGCTTCACCGGCTATCGCGTGGAGCTTTACAAGGTATGGATCTTCACCATTTCGGCCATGCTTGCGGGCGTGGCCGGCGCGCTGTACGTGCCCCAGGTCGGGATCATCAATCCGAGCGAGTTTTCGCCCATCGCCTCCATCGAAGCCGTGGTCTGGGTCGCCGTGGGCGGGCGCGGCACGCTCTACGGGGCAGCGCTCGGCGCGGGCGTGGTGAATTTCGCCAAGACCTGGCTGACCGGCGCGTTTCCCGATATCTGGCCCTATGCACTGGGCGCGCTGTTCGTGGCCGTCACCCTGTTCCTGCCCAAGGGGATCGTCGGTCTGGTTTCACAGCTGCGGCAACTGGTGTTGCGCAAGGACGCGTCATGAAAAAACCGGCCCTGCTGGAAAGCTTTTCCGATCGCTCGCGGGTATTCGATTTCGTCAACCGGCCGGCCGTCGGCGCCAAACCGGACGTACGCCACGGCACGATTCTCTATGTCGAAGACATCACCGTGAGCTTCGACGGCTTCAAGGCGCTGGACGCGCTCACGCTGTATATCAACGCGGGCGAACTGCGTTGCATCATCGGGCCCAACGGCGCCGGCAAGACCACGATGATGGACGTGATTACCGGCAAGACCCGCCCCGACGCCGGGCGGGCCTGGTTCGGCCAGAATATCGACCTGCTCAGCCTCGACGAACCGCGCGTTGCGCAGGCGGGAATCGGGCGCAAGTTCCAGAAGCCCACGGTGTTCGAAAACCATACCGTGCACGAAAACCTGGAGCTGGCCATGGCGGGCGCGCGCGGTGTGTGGCCGGTGCTGTTCGCCAGACTCAGCGGCGAACAGGCCGCGCATATCGACGAAACACTGGAACTCATCGGCCTGGACGAGCGCCGTCACACGCTCGCCGGCGCCTTGTCGCATGGCCAGAAACAATGGCTGGAAATCGGCATGCTGCTCATGCAGGAGCCCGAGCTGCTGCTGGTCGACGAACCGGTGGCGGGCATGACGCCCCAGGAAGTCGAACGCACCGCGGAGCTGCTCGTACGCCTGGCCGGCAAGCGCTCCGTCGTAGTGGTCGAACACGATATGGAATTCGTGCGCTCCATCGCCAAGACGGTGACCGTGCTGCACGAAGGCCGAGTGCTCGCCGAGGGCTCGATGGATGCCATTCAGAACGACCCGAAGGTCGTGGAGGTCTATCTCGGTGAGTAATGCCGCACGCAAGACCGAATCCGCACCGAGCCTGACGATACGCGGGCTCGACCAGTATTACGGTGGCAGCCATATCCTCTGGGATGTGGATCTCGACGTCACCCCCGGTGCGATCAGCTGCCTGATGGGCCGCAACGGCATGGGCAAGACCACCTTGCTCAAGACCATCATGGGGCTGGTGCCCGCCAGCGGCGAAATTCGCTTTGGCGACGTCAACCTGCTCGACCTGGCCGCCGACAAACGCGCCGGCCTGGGGATCGGCTATGTGCCGCAGGGCCGCGAGATCTTCGGCCAGCTTTCGGTCGCCGAAAATCTGGAACTGGGGCTGTATGTACGCCGCGATCGCTCACGCGCCGCGCTCGATCGCGTATTCGAACTGTTTCCCGTGCTCAAGGACATGCGCAGCCGGCGCGGCGGGGATCTCTCCGGCGGCCAGCAGCAACAGCTGGCCATCGCCCGGGCGCTGGTGTTCGACCCCACGCTGTTGATTCTCGATGAACCCTGCGAAGGCATCCAGCCCAATATCGTCGCCCAGATCGGCGACACGCTGGAAAAACTCAACCGCGAGGATGGCCTCACCGTGCTGCTCGTCGAACAGAAACTGCCCTTCGCCCGTCGCGTGGCCGACGAGTTCCGCATTCTCGACAACGGCCGGCTCGTCGCCCAGGGCGACATCGACGAACTCACCGACGATATCGTCAACAAGCACCTGAGTGTGTGACATATCGGCATTGCCTGGCGGGCGTACCCTGGCTTGGATCTTAGCCGCGTAGGTTGGCGTAGGTTGGCTTAGGCCGCAGGCCGTAAGCCAACATGGGATTGCCTCGATGGCAGTGCGAGGCACGTCGCCAGGTTGGGTCGCCGGGCTGCGTTCTTTGTTAGATTACGCTGCGCTAATCTAACCTACGGTCTACGGCCGCGAGGCTTTACCGAAGCGCTGTCGATGGGTTTGGGGCGGAGGCCGAGACGGCCGGCGCCGGCTTCACGCCAAAACGGCCTGGACCTCGTCTGCCCAGGCCAACCAACTTTCGGTATTCAGAATGCCGCGCCGAAGCGCCAGATACTGCAAGCGATAGCGATGGGACAAGGTGTCTGGGTCCGCAAAATAACGTGCTTCGATGGCACGGTACGTTGCCAGTTGCTCGCGCCAGGTCTGGCGATGTGTATCCAGTTCCGCGCACAGGCGCGGCGATGATACGAGATCGCCGGCAAACAACTTCACCAGTAACGGATCGCGGGTCGCCGGCCGCGCAGCTATCTGTTCCACCCACGCACCCAGCGCTTCGATGCCGGCGGCGGTAATCGCATATCGCTTGCGGTCGGGCTTGCCCGCCTGCGACTCGACCGTCACCGAAAGCAACCCTTCTTTTTCGAGCCGCGCCAGTTCGCGATAAACCTGCTGATGATTGGCCGACCACACATGCGCCAGGCCTTCGTTGAAGCGCCGGGTCAACGCATAACCCGTGCTGGGTGTTTCGTCGATCGCGGCCAGGAGCGCGTAACGCAGGCTCATGAGATACCTTTTCGGGCCATGGAATCTGCGCAGTTTATATGCAACTTGTTTTATATGCGAACCGGCGTCATGATATGAATCAAGTTGCATATGAGCGATGCTATGACCGCGACTCCGCTGCTGACGGCTTCTCTGGCGATCCAGTTACACGTGCTGGCTGCATTGCTCGCGCTCGGCGTGGCGATCGCGCAATTCGCGCTGCCCCGTGGCACGCCCCGTCACCGCGGGCTTGGCTGGGTCTGGATCGCACTGATGACGTCGGTCGCGCTGTCATCGTTTTTCATTCATGAAATTCGGCTGATGGGCCCCTGGAGTCCGATTCATCTGCTTTCGATTCTGACCCTGGTCACACTCGTAGCCGGGGTTCGCGCCATTCGTTCCGGCAACGTGCGAGCCCATCGCCGCAGCATGCTGTCGTTGTTCGTCTTCGCACTCATTGGCACAGGCGCGTTCACCTTCATGCCGGGCCGCATCATGTACGCGGTGGTATTCGGGCCTTGATTGCCGCCCCGGTGTCGGGATCGAGGCTACGGGCTGCGTTCTTTGTTGGATTACGCTTCGCTAATCCAACCTTGTATGTTGATAGCCAGCGCCTGATACGCGAC
>NZ_APNF01000020.1:0-26132 GCF_040361235.1 Salinisphaera sp. S4-8
TCTTTGCCTGGCGTACGCTGCCTGCTCGGCGCCGACTTCTGTACAGCGGGTTGCGAAGGCGGCGGCTGTACGGACGGCTTGGCCTGCTTCGGCTCGGCCTGCTTCGGCTCGGCCTGCTTCGGTTCAGCCTGCTTCGGTTCAGCCTGCTTCAGTTCGGCCTGCTTCGGTTCGGCCTGTGCAGCGGCGGCGGGCGCGCGGGTCGGACTGGACGGGTTGCCCGGGGCCGGCGTTTCGTTCGCTGGCGCGGGTCGCTGCGGCTGGCGTATCGGCGGTGGCTCGGCGCGCTGCGGCCGGTCCGGTTCGCCCTGGGTGATCGGTTGCGCCGGTTTGCCGGCAGCCCGGTTGTCGCTGGATACGATCGGCTCGAATTCGTCTTCGCTGGCTTTGCGGCCCCGGCGCCGGGCCAGGCGCGAAAGCGGCGCGCGGGCGGTATCGGTGGCGGTACTCGCCTGGGGCGCGGGCTTGCGTATGCGCCCGGGCGTGTCGCTTGTGCTCGGCGCGGGCGACTGCTCGCGCGCCGAGGTGCTGGCGACCAGCGCGCCGAAGAACCCGACCAGCCCGGCGAGCAGCGCCGTCAACCAGATGATCAGGCCGACGCCGGCGCTCGCGAACACGTGGAACCAATCGACCCCGAACTGGGCGAAGCCGATGACACCGCCCTCGTCTTGGGCACGGATGGCCTGGGTGGCTTCGGCCGATTCCAGCCGATAATCCCAGCTGCGCAGACTACGCGCCGTGCCGGTACCGAGAAATTCGAAACGCCCCGAAAATCGCCCCCGCGAAACCAGCGTGACATTCTGTGCGTTACGCACGGTGACATAGTTCAGGCCCAGCTGCGGCTCGCCGAGCAGCGATTCGGTGGCCACAATCAACGCATCGGGCACGCGATCCTGGCGGATGTGCGGGGCGGTGGCTGCAGCGATCGCACGCTCGGCATCGGCCAGCGCCTGGCTGCGGGCAGTGCCGATCAGCTCGACCGAGCGCAGGGCCGCATAGCCGATCAGGATCAGGCACAGCGCGGCCAGCGCATACAACGCATAGCGCGACGTGCCGGCGGGATTGTCGTCGTTTGCGGCGAACATTTTCACGCGTTTCTACGCCTTTGGTTCGATGGACCGGCGCTAGCGGCCATCGCGTACATCGAAACCGTCGTTACGATCGAACTGCTCGGGTATCGGATGGCTGAAGCTCTCCAGATAGCGCTCGTAGCTGCGTTTGGCAGCCGGCTCGGGCATGGGCCGGGTGGGCGCGGCGGCGCGGCCGTCGCGCTGCAGGGCCAGGGCCTCACGGGTGCGCTCGCCGACCGCGTCCAGAGCCACGGCACCGGCGCCAAAGCTCACCGCCCAGCCGATCACGCATGCCAAACCCGCCCGTCGTATGTTCATGTCGTCCCCGTCGATTGTCGCGACCGTCTCAACCGCCGCCGCCGCCAATCCCGACCGCCGGCGCCCCGCGCGGTTGCGAGCGCATGGGCGATACGCCGTCGGCATTGGCCAGACTGCGTGCCTGTTCGCGCAACCGGCGCATGAGATCGGCGTCGAGCTGTTCACGCGCGGCGATACGGCCGGCCTGCCGATCGGCCCCCGTCACCAACAGTAGCAGAATGTAGTTGTTGCGATTCAGTTCGTTAGCTTCATCCAGCTGATAGGCCGTGGCCAGTTGCAGGCGTGCTTTTTCATACTCGCCCGCACGCAACAGGGCATAGCCGAAATCGCTACGCATACGCGCATTGGTCGGCATCTGTACGACCGCGCGTTGCAGGTGCGCCATGCCGGCCGCGCGATCCGTTGCAATCAGAATAAGGCCGAGACCATGGTTCGCCTGGGCGGCATAGTCGCTATCGAGCAACGACTCGTACAGCCCGCGCGCGGTATCGTCGTCGCCCATACGTCTTAGGATATCGGCACGAAGCAGACGGAGTTGATCGCTGGGCCCGAATTCGCGCTCGCGTGCCTGCAGATGGGCCAGCGCGGCATACAGGCGATCCTGGGCGATGAGTTCGCGAATGAGATCGGTATACAGCCGTGCATTCTCCTGCGGACCGCGGGCGGCATCGAGGGTGGTATCGGCCATCGGCGTCACGGCCACGCGCTCATGCGCACAGCCGCTCACGGCCAGGCCGATACACACCGCCCCAACGGCCAGCCCACCGGTTGTCCACGCACGCATCAGGATGACCCCAGTGCGGCCGAGATCGACATCAATGCCGGCCCGGCAATAAAAATCAGCAGCGGCGGCAAAAAACACAGCACGAGCACGATCGTCATACGGGCGGATGTCTTGTTGACCTGTTCTCGCAAGGCCATGGAACGACGCGATTGCAGTTCATTGAGGCTATCGAGCAATGGCTGACGGATTTCGCCGCCATAGCGTTCGACCTGACGCAGCACCGCGAACACGTTCTCCAACGCCTCGATTTCGAGCAGCTTGCCGGTTTCATGGAGCAATGGATCGGCGTCGGCGCCAGCCTCGATCTGGCGCACCAGCGGCGCGAGTTCGTCCGCCAGTGCCGGCATGGTGTCCTTTGCATCGCGGGCGAGTATGGCCAGCGCCTGCCGCATGCCCAGCCCTGCTTCGAACAACAGCACCAGCAAGTTGATGAACAACAACACATCGGCCTCGATCCGGTCGCGACGCGCCCGTGCACGCCACCGCAATACAAAGCGCGGCAACAGCAATGCGACGATCACCAGCATCACCGCCAGCAATACGCGCATGGGCGGCGTCAGCGCGGTCGCCAGCGTCAGCAGAACTGGCGTGATCAAAAGCGCGGTAGCCACCGGCACGGCAAAGGACAACGCATGAAACATCAGCCGCGCGCGGGTCTGGCGCCAACCGGCCTGGGCAAGCAGCGTGCGCGTTTGCTCGCCGGCATTGAGCGCCCGCTCGATACGTACACCACCGGCGGCCATACGCGACAGCCACGGATGATCGCGGCGCGCGGCAGGCTCGCCGGCGGTGGCGGCCACGCCGGTATAGCGCGCGTACAGACGAGCCTCGCGGGCGCGCTCGAGCCAGAACAGTAATCCGACGCCGAGTGCGAGCACCACCGTGGCGACCGCGAGCGCGAAAAACAACGCCGCCCAACTCATGCGGCCGGCGCCTGCAGCCGACTGACCATACGCCAGATGAGCATCAGCCCGAACGCTTCCAGCAGCAACGCCACAATGATGGCCACGCGCCCGCCGGGGCTGGCGAGCATAGCCGTATAATAATCGGGATTGCGCAGATAGAAGAACAGGCTGATCACCACCGGAATCGCGGCCACCACATAGGCGGAAAGGCGTGTTTCGCCGGTCAATGCCTTGAGTTCGCGTGCCGCGGCCTCCTGCTGGCTGATCGTATCCACGAGGCTGGCGATCACCCGCCGCATGGAGCCACCGTAGCGCCGGTTCACCCCTGCGCCCATGGCCAGCACATGCAACGCCCGCAGCTGGTGGATACGGGCAACGTCGGTGAGCACCTCGTCGACCGCCGCGCCCATACGGATCTGGCGCGATACGCTCAGAAACACGCCACGCAGCGGTTCGCTGCTTTGTATCGCACTCGCATACAGGCCCTGCTCGAATGTATTGCCAGCGCTCAGCGCGCGCAGCAGATGGCCCAGAAACGCCGGCAGCTGGCGGTTGATACGTGCCCGCCGGGCGCGTTTGCGCTGGCCAAGCAGCAGCGCTGCGATGACCGGCAGCGCGCACGCCAGAGCCAGGCCGGTGGTACCCGCCGCTACAATCGCGAGCACGAGTACGACCAGCCACAGCGCCACGTACTGTCCCACGCGGGCAGGCGTGGCCGCGACACCCGCCGACCACAACCAGCTGCACAGCACTCTGAGCGGGCGGTTGCGTATGCGCTGCAGGCGTTGATAACCCAGTACGGCCTGTTCGGTTTCGTCGGCCTCGGCCAGACCGAAACGACGCTCGAGACGCTGTTCGCGCACCCGCCGGCGCGCCGCGATCAACAGGGCCAGCGCGCCGAGCAGCGCCACACAGGCCAGCCAGGCAAGCAGCCAGCTCATGACGCGTTCGACGCCGGGCCGGTAAAACGATCGTGATCGGCATCGAAGGCGAAAACACGATCCAGCGCGAGCTGATTGGCGACGAGCTCGCCCACGCGCTCGATCGATCGCAGACGCCGGCGCCCATCGGGCAGACGGGCGACATGCACGATCAGATCCAGTGCCGAGGCGATCTGCTGCACGAACATACGCTCATCGCCGGCAAACCCGGCGAATCCGGCCAGCAACTGCAGGCGATGAATCGCGTCCCGACAGCTATTGGCGTGCAACGTGGTCATGGACCCGTCATGGCCGGTGTTCATGGCCTGGAGCATGTCGAGTACTTCATCGCCACGCACTTCGCCGAGGATGATGCGATCCGGGCGCATGCGCAGGGCATTGCGCAGCAGATCGCGCGCGCTGACCGCGCGTTCGCCTTCCAGATTGGGCGGGCGCGTTTCCAGACGCACGACGTGCGGATGCGCCAGGCGCAGTTCGGCCGCGTCCTCGATGGTGATGATGCGCTCGCCGTCGTCGATCCACTGGCTGATCATGTTCAATAACGTGGTCTTGCCCGAACCGGTGCCGCCGACCACGAGGATATTGTCGCGCGCGGCGATCCGTTCGCGCAGATAATCCACGATCTCGGCCGAGATCGAACCGCTGGCCACCAACTCGTCGACACCGAGCACATGCCGGCCGAACTTGCGGATTGATACGCACGGCCCGTCCAGCGCCAGCGGCGGAATGACCGCATTCACACGACTGCCATCGGCCAGGCGGGCATCGACCATGGGGGTGGATTCGTCCAGGCGCCGACCCAGCGGCGCGAGAATGCGCTGGGCCACACGCAGAATATGGCTGTCGTCGGCAAACCGGATCGGCTCGCGAACCAGCCGGCCGTGACGCTCGGTATACACCTGGGCCGGGCCGTTGATGACGATATCGTCGACCTCGTCATCGTCGATGAGCGGCTGGATCGGCCCATAACCGATCAACTCGTCGAGGGTGTCGTCAGCCAGGCAATGAATTTCGTGCTGGTTGATCGCGATCCGGTGTTCGTTGACATAGGCCCGCGCCTGGGCGCGCATGAACTCGGCGGCCTTGGCATCGGACCAGTGCCCGATATCGATACCGCGATCTTCCAGCAGTGCGATCAGGTGCAGATGCAATGCGCCCTTGAGCTGCTGATAACGCGCCGAGAGCCGGAATGCCGGGTCGCTATCGCTCATTATCGACTCGCGCGGGTGAACAACGCGGCCAGACCGCGGCGCCGGCGCGGCGGCGACACATCGGCCCCCACAATCCGTTCGGTCAGACGGGTTATATCGTGTACAAAGCCATCGTTGGGCGCATGCGCGAACATCGATTCGCCTGCATTCATGGCCGCGATTCGTTGCGCCGGCCGGCCGCCGATGGTCGCGGCGAGCTCCAGGTCCAGCAGTTCGGCCAGACGCTCGGGCGCGAGCCCCAGTTCGGCGCGGTAGTTGATGATCACAAGCGCGATATCGTCGATACGTGCGTCACGCTGGCGCAGCACGTCGAGCAGTGTCTTGTTCTGGCGGCTGCGCAGCACCGACTGGTCCGACACCAGCAGCGCACGGTCGCTGTGGCCGACCAGCGTCTGCAGCCGCTCGGGGCCCAGGCCGGCATCGACACTGATCACCACATAATCGAACAGCGAACGAAAGATCTCGAGCAGGCGCGCCAGATCGAAGCCGGCCCGCGGCATCTGTGCCCAGTCGAAGCCTTCGGGCAGGGCCAGCAGGTAGGTACCGTTATCCAGGCGCTGAAATGCGCTGTCGACGAGGGTTTCATCGCAGCGTTCGACATCGCGCAGGATATCGAGGGCGTTGTAGTCGTGGCTGGCGTCGAACAGGATCGGCGCGGTGCCCCCGGGCAACGACAGATCGAACAACAGCACCCGTTGCGCGGGGGCCTTGGCGGCGGCCAGCGTAAAGGCGATATGGCCCGCCGTGAACGCGATCAACGGCGACTGCGGCGCGCTGAACAGCGTGACCACCTGGCCGCCGGCGGGCGCGCGGCGCGGCGTGGCCGGCCCGTTTTCGAGCACCCGATCGAGCAGACTGCGGGCACGCGCGTCATCGCGCCCGGCCACGAAGAAATCGCGCGCACCGGCGCGCATTGCAGCCAGCACGTCGGCGTTATTGTCGCTTGCGCCCAGCGCGATCACAGGCAATGCCGCATGAGCACGTACGAGCTGCTCGATCATCGCCAGCCCGCGGCTGTTGTCGCGCTCGCCAAAGGCGACGAACACGACGGCAATATCCGGCGTGTCGTCGACTTCGGCCACACAGGCCTGCGGCTCGTTCGCATCCGCGGGCAGTACGACGATATCGTCACCCAGACAGCGGCCCAGCCAGGCCTGCCAGCCGGCGGCGTCTGCGAATAACAATGCCTGTAGCGCCATGTCCTTGCCTGTCAGCGCGAAAAACCAGTCACGCCGGTGCGTGGCTCGAAATCACCTTTTTCGAGCAGAAACAACTCGCCGTTGCCGGGATCGTAGCCCTCGTATTCGCGCCCGGGCAGCGGCACGTCGGTACCCCGCCGAAGCGGCGCCACCAGATGCGGGGTCACAATCATGATCAGCTCCCGATTGCTGCGCTCGTAGCGGGTACTGCGAAAGAACGCCCCCAGCACCGGCAGATCACCCAGCCACGGCACCTTGTCGACCGTGGCGGCCATGTTCTGGTCGACCAGGCCGCTGAGAATGAAGCTCTCGCCATCGCCGAGTTCGACGGTGGTGTCGGTTCGGCGCACGCGAATGCCGGGCACGGTAATGCCCTGCAGCGTGACCCCGGCGGAGAAATCCAGCTCGCTGACCTCGGGGGCGACCTTCAGCACGATGCGGTCCTGCTGCAATACCGTCGGCGTGAGCGACAGCCGAATGCCGAACTCCTTGAATTCGATGGTCACGGCGTTGTTACCCACGCCACTGCCGCCGCCCTGGGTGACCGGGATAGGGAATTCGCCTCCGGCAAGAAAAGAGGCGGTCTGTCCGCTCATGGCGACCAGTGACGGCTCGGCCAGGGTCCGCATGAGCCCCTGGCGCTCGAGAATACTCAACAGCCCGGCGGTATTCTTGGCGCTATCGGTCAGGACCAGATTGAAGGCATCGCCGATCGGCTGAAAGCCGGTATTGGATAACAGATCGACATTGCCCCCGACGCCGTCGATGCCGGCCGAGGCGCCCGGCGGCGATACTGCCAACGCCGATTCCCCGGCCGCGTTGCTCAGGAAGTTGAAGCCGATCTGGCGCAGGGCACGCCGGCTGACTTCGGCAATGCGTATATCGGCCTGAACCTGAGTCGGCAGCACCGCGCGCTGTTCGTCGATCAAGACCCCGGGGCGTTCGCCGTCGTCGACCGCAACGGCAAAACGCAGTGGGCGTTTACGGCTATCGACCCAGACCAGCAGGCTGGTATCGCCGCGCGCCCTGCCGGTGAGCATGACCTGACGCGTATCGATGACGTTCACGGCGGCGGTTTCCGGATCGCCGATGGCTACGCGTTCGATCGCGCCGGGTGTTGCGACCACCTGCTGCTCGCCAATGCCGACTTGTATCGTCGCGGTTGTCGTCAGGGCCACGGTATTGGGCGCAGCCAGGGCACGACCGAACACGACCAATAGCAGCGCCAATAGACAAGCGATGCCAAGCGCGCGCCGGCCAGGTCGACGCGCGCGTGTATCTGCGTTTGTTAACAACTGTGTATGCATGGGTTAGGGGCGCTGAATACGCGTTGCCTTCGTGCCTTCGTAGACTTCGATGGTCGCGGCCGGCGCGCGCCTCGCCGGCGACTGGGCGCCGCGCGCGCGTGCTGGCGAGTCGCCCAGGGCCGCCAGTTCCGCGAGTGTGATCACGTTCGGGTTTGCGGTACGGGTTGGCGTGTTTGTTTCGGTATCGGCCGCGCCGCGCCGATCGCCAGTGTTGGCCGCGGCCGCTCGCAAGGCCAACCGCAATTCGCCCAGGCTCGCGGCGAGCATGAGCTTGGCTGTCTGGCTGTTTTCAACCGCGAGTACCACCGTGCGCTCGCCGCGTGTGCCGCCGGATGTCGCCTGCTGCGGCGCGACGTCGCTGTTGATCAGTTCGTCCTCGTAGGCGAGTACGCGTATATCACGCATGAGTACACGCGCCTGGCTGTGCTCGACATCGGCGCCGCTGGCGCGCAGATACAGCAGCACGTCGACGAAATCGCCCGGCTGCACGAAGCCGCCTACTGCCACGACATCGGTGACGTCGACCGAAATTGCCTGCGTGCCCGGTGGGATGGCTTCGGCAAGCGCGCTGTGTCGACCGAAGGCTTCCTCGGTTACCGGCACACCGGTGGCCACGCGACGCACCGGCGTGCGCCCGATCACGTCGGCGGTGTCGCGATAGTATTGCGCGGGTTCCACGGCAATAGGCACGAGCGCGACATCCTCGCCAGTAATCGCGCGATAGGGATCAAGCGTGCGCACCGCGACCACGGCCAATACCCGCTCGGGTTCGGAGGCAACGACATCGGTCTGATCACGCGCATCCGGCGCCGGCCGGCTCATCACATAGGCCAGCGCCGCGAACAGCAACGCCAGAGCAATCAGCGCGACGGCGAAGGTTCGCAAGGCCGATGAACTCATGATTTTTTATCCCCTTGCCTGGCGCGATGTTTACAGGCGCACGTTGGCGGTCACGGACAGCGGCCCCGGTGCCGGCGGCAAACGCCCGATAAACGGCAACTCCACGCTCAGCGCGTCGAGCACGCGACAGGCCTGAAAATCGATCGCGACCCGGTAGCGATACTCGCCGTCGCCCACGGCAACCGCCGTGGCCGCCGGGGTCATGCAGCGTCGTTCGTCCTGTGCGTCACCCTTGGTATTTTGTTCAGCATACCCGGCCAGCGCCCGTGTTGCTGCAGCCTGGGCGGCGTTGCCCGGCGTGCCCGCCAGCGGCGACTGCGTGGCCGCGGCCTGGGCCCCGATATAGGCAGCATCGAGACCGATGCGATAAAGCACGAAGGCATAGCCGTAATAGAGCACCACGAACAGGCCCAGAATCAGTACCGGCAGCGACAGCACGAACTCGAAGGCGGCCACACCGCGCTGGCCGCCACTCACGGCGTATCACCACAGGCGCTGTCGGCCGCAGGCCCCGGCAACACGACGCTGGCCTGGCCGGCCACCGTCAGCGCCAGCCCCCGGTCACGACTGTTCAACAGGTCGAAATCGCCTTCGCGGCGCACGCTCAACACGCGCTGGCCGGGCGTGGTATCGGTCAAGCCAATCGACACCTGGGTGGTGCGCAGATCGCGTACGTAGTACGCATAGAACGGCGCCTGCGCGTCGAGCGCATCGCGTACGAACGCCTCGACCGCCTGGCAATACCGGGATGCCGGCGTACGCACGGCCACCTGGACCGCGCGGCCTGCAGCCTGGGCCACATCCTGGCCCAGCGCATACTGGGTTACCGCATAAATCGCGCCGCTGAACACAAGGCCCGTGATCACGATCATCAACGGCAGCATGGCGGCGTATTCGATCATCGCCGCACCGCGACAGCGCAACGCAGGGATGCACGCGCGCCTGGCATTCAACCCGGCAGGCTTTGTTCGTTCGCCCATATCAGCGCTCGCCACCCTGAACGCGCCGGGGCGGCGGCCCCCCGTCAGGGGCCGGCGCCCGTGCCGCTGTCACCGGACAGCGCATTGCTGATCTGAGTGCCGACCTGCTGGATACCGTCTTCGAAAATGGTACTGGCCGCCACGACGATCGCGATGCTGACCACAGCAACGATCAAGGCATACTCGATCATGGTGGCACCGCGCTGATAGCGCGCAAAAAAACCGTTGTTCATCGTTTTACCCCGCGGGCTTCGCCCCGCTATCGCAGGCCCGGCAAGCCGGGCGCATCCTCTGATTATCGGCCTATCGTGATCCAAGCTGAAACAGGCCCTGCCCGCCTGTGCGCGACGCATTCGAGCGCACAGCCCCACGGCGCATTTAGACAGCTTCGCATACCGGCCTACAATACGCGCCTAGGCCTTCGGACGAGGAGCAAGCGGTGGCAATATTCTGTATCGGCGACATTCACGGCGCGGCCGACGCGCTCGATCGCCTGCTTGATCGCCTGTCCACCGAATACGACGATCCGACATTCTGGTTCGTGGGCGACCTGGTTAATCGCGGCCCCGATTCACTGGGCGTACTGCGCCGCGTGCGCGCCCTCGGTGAGCGCGCGATTACCGTGCTGGGCAATCACGATCTGAGCCTGCTCGCCCTTGCCCAGCGCGACGACGCCATTGAAAAAGCAAAGCCGGGACTGCGCGAAGTCCTCGAAGCGTGCGACGGCGACGCCCTGCTCGCCTGGCTGCGTCATCGCCCGCTACTGCATCGCGATCCGGCGCTGGACTGGACCATGGTGCATGCCGGCATCCCGCCGAGCTGGACCGTCGCCGAGGCCCAGGCCCGTGCCCAGGAACTGGAGGCGGCATTGCGCGGACCCGATCATCGCGACTTTCTCGCCGGCCTGTACGGCAACACACCCAGCCACTGGGCCCCGGAACTCAGCGGCATCGAACGCCTGCGCTATATCGCCAACGCCCTGACCCGCCAGCGTTTCATCACGCCCGATGGCGGGCTGGACATGGACTACAAGAAAACCCTGGCCGACGCGCCGTCCTCACTCGTGCCCTGGTTCGCCTGGCCGGACCGCGCGGCAGGGCACGAACGTATCGTGTTCGGCCACTGGTCGGCCCTCGAACAGGTCGCCTGGCCGCAATACCGCGTCTGGGGCATCGACACCGGCGCGGCCTGGGGCGGCCAGCTCAGCGCGCTACGCCTGGACAGCGCGACGCCCTACCTTGTTCAGGTCGAGGCCGACGCGCCCTAGAAACTGCGGGTTATGCCGAGGTTGTAGGTGGTATCGAGTTCCTCGACCCCCGGCTCCGGGTTGTTGTTGTACTCGTGATCGAGGCCGGCACGCAGGTGCCACGCGTCACTGTTGGCGATAGGCACCTCGACACCCAGTGCCGATTCGAAGATGAAGTTATCGCTGGGGCTGTTGGTGATTTCCGGGTAGACGGTGAAGTCGTGGGTCAGCTTGAGCCAGTCGCCGACCAGCTGGGCGTAGTCCCAGCCCGCGGAAAAGATCATTTCGCCGCTGTCGCCGCCGGTCGTGTATTTCTCATGCTGATAGCCCACGCCGGTGCGCACCTTGAAGGTCAGGCGATCGCGCCGGGCCAGGAAATACCCCGGACCAACGAGCGTACGCGAACGCAGGTCGATCTCCTCGAACTCGTCCTTTTCCAGCTCCTGTTGCGCGAACCAGAACAACCGCGGCGTTAGGTCGCTTTCGTAGCGCGCATTGCCGAGGTACTCCTCGGCCGTGGTTTCGTCGTCTTCTTCCTCGCGGTCAGCAGAGGCTGCCAGCGACAATCGCGTATCGCCGGTATCCCGCAACGCGCCGACCTTGGTCAACAGCGAACTGGTATCGGTATTACCGGATTTGCCGTTGAGCGCCACCTCCACGCTACCGGACCAGAAATCGCCATTTTCAGGCGGCAGACTATCGGCATTGGGCAGCTCGTAGCCGTCGTCTTCTTCCTGCTGGGCATCCACCACTTTCGGCGCAATCTCGGCCACGTCCGCCAATGTGGATACGGACTCAGCGCCCTCGTCCTGCACAAGCACGCGCTGCTCGTCGGCGTCGGCACCATAGGCAAACCGCGCCTGCGTCTGGCGGCCATCGGCAAGCCGTACGGCCAGCGCGCCGTCGCTCGCCAGACCCTGTACCTGATCGCGGGCAATGGTGAGTGTATCGGCAAACTGCGTATCGATAACCACATCGTCAGCCGAAAGCGACACGATGCGCCCATTGAGCTGGCTACCATCCTGCAGATAGACGGTATCGGCCAGCACCGTCGGAGCAGTCCATACCAGCGCGAGCACACAGGCTACGCGAACACCGCGAGTCAAGATCATTCGTTACCCCCAAAAAGACAAACGCTGCATTGGTGCAGCGCACATATTCTACCCACAAAAAAGCCGGCGCTTAGGCCGGCTTTCTTGCATTACGCGTTGGCCGCCTCAGGCAGAGGCTTCCAGCGTCTCGTCCTCGTCGTCTTCGACGATCGGACGATCGACGAGTTCGACATACGCCATGGGCGCATTGTCGCCAGGGCGGAAACCGCATTTGAGAATACGCAGATAGCCACCGGGGCGCTGCGCATAACGGGTGCCGAGTTCACCAAACAGCTTGCCGACCGCTTCCTTGTCGCGCAGACGCGCGAACGCCAGGCGACGGTTGGCCACGCTGTCGGTCTTGGCAAGCGTGATCAGCGGTTCCGCCACGCGCCGCAGCTCCTTGGCCTTGGGCAGCGTAGTGCGGATCAGCTCGTGCTTGAACAGCGACGCCGACATGTTCTTCATCATGGCCGCGCGATGGGAGGATTCGCGCCCCAGGTTAGTACCGCTCTTGCGATGACGCATAGCTCTGTCCTTAGTCTATATTCGCGAAAAAACGCTAGGCTTTTTCGAGTTCGGCCGGCGGCCAGTTCTCGACCGTCATACCGAGCTTGAGACCGTGCTCTGCCAAGACTTCGCTGATTTCGGTCAGCGACTTCTTGCCGAGGTTCGGCGTGCGCATGAGCTCGGTTTCGGTACGCTGAACCAGATCGCCCACGTAGTGGATGTCTTCTGCCTTGAGGCAGTTGGTGGAGCGCACCGTCAGCTCGAGGTCTTCGATCGGCTTGAGCAGGGTCGGATCGGTCTTGCCGGTCTCGCCCTTGCGGGTCGACTCCTCGCGCGCTTCCAGATCGACGAACACCGACAGCTGGTCGTAAAGCGTGGCCGCCGCGGTACGTACCGCGTCTTCCGGCTCGACACTGCCATTGGTCTCGATATCCAGCACGAGCTTGTCGAGGTCGGTGCGCTGTTCAACACGCGCACGCTCGACCGCATAGCTCACGCGACGAATCGGGCTGAAGCTCGCATCAAGACGCAGCGCGCCGATTTCGCTGGCGCCGGTGTCTTCTTCACCGGGCTCCGACTTGCTCTGCGCCGGCTGATAGCCACGGCCGCGCTCGACCTTCATGCTCATGCGCAGCTCGCCACTGGTCAGATGGGCGATCACGAGATCCGGATTCACGATTTCGACATCGTGATCGGTCGTGATATCGCCCGCCGTGACCGGGCCTTCACCGCTTTTGTGCAGGTGCAGCTCGGCTTCGTCACGCGAATGCATACGCACCGCGACGTTCTTTAGGTTGAGCAGGACGTCGATGACGTCTTCCTGCATACCTTCGACTGTGGTGTACTCGTGCAGCACGCCATCGATCTTGACTTCGGTGATCGCCGCCCCGGGAATCGAGGACAGCAGAATCCGCCGAATCGCGTTGCCGAGCGTATGGCCGTAGCCCCGCTCGAGCGGCTCAAGTGCGATCTTGGCACGCCGCTCGTTCGCCCGTTCCACCTCGACCAGGCGCGGTTTCAGCAATTCACTGGACTGCATAATGCAAATACCTCTTGCTGTCTAAGACAGCGCCTATTACTTCGAGTAAAGCTCGACGACCAGATTCTCGTTGATATCCGGCAAAACCTGATCGCGATCGGGGACCGCCTTGAACGTGCCCTTGAGCGCCTTTTCATCGACTTCGACCCACTCGCTCAGGCCAAGCTGCGAAGCAACCTGCAACGACTCGATGATCCGGGGCTGGTGCTTGGCGCGATTACGAATCGCCACCGTATCGCCGACCTTGACTTCATAGGACGGGATATTCACCGGGTAATCGTTGACCGCCACGGCCTTGTGGTTGACCAGCTGACGAGCCTCGGCACGCGTGGACGCAAAACCCATGCGATAGACGACGTTGTCGAGCCGCGTTTCCAGCTGCTGCAACAGCACTACGCCGGTCGCGCCCTTGTTCTGCGCGGCCTTCTTGTAGTAGTTGCGGAACTGCTTTTCCAGCACGCCGTACATATGCCGCAGCTTCTGCTTCTCGCGCAGCTGCAGGGCGTAGTCCGACAGTCGCTGACGGCGCTGGGTGCCCTGGGCGCCCGGCGGCGTATCGATCTTGCACTTGCCTTCCAGCGAGCGACCGCGCCCCTTGAGGAACAGGTCAGTGCCTGCCCGGCGCGAAAGCTTGCATTTCGGTCCTGTGTACTTAGCCATTGTTCTCTACCTGTTCCGGTTCGATCGCCCGAGCGCGCTAGACGCGGCGCTTCTTGGGCGGACGACAGCCATTGTGCGGGATCGGCGTCACGTCGATGATGCCGGTCACCTTGAAGCCAGCGCCATTGAGCGAACGTACCGCCGCTTCACGGCCCGGGCCGGGGCCCTTGACCCGTACCTCGAGATTCTTCACGCCATACTGCGCCGCGCCTTCACCTGCGCGTTCGGCCGCGACCTGAGCCGCAAACGGCGTGCTCTTGCGCGAACCCTTGAAGCCACAGCTGCCCGAGGTGCACCACGACAACACATTGCCCTGACGGTCAGAGATCGTGATGATCGTGTTGTTGAAAGTCGCATACACGAACGCGATACCGTCCGTGACGTTACGACGTGCACGCGCCTTGCGCGTGCGAGATGCTGTGGAAGACGTGCCTGTCGCCATAAAGCGTTACCTGTACTCTCGTGCGAGAACGAACTAGCGGCGAATGGGCCGACGCGGGCCCTTACGCGTGCGCGAATTGGTTTTGGTGCGCTGTCCGCGCACCGGAAGACCACGACGATGACGCAGACCGCGATAGCAGCCCAGATCCATCAGTCGCTTGATGTTCATCGAGATTTCGCGACGCAGATCGCCCTCGATCGTGTACTGCTGAACCTGCGCTCGCAGCGCTTCGACCTCACCCTCGGTGAGATCCTTGATCTTGGTATCGGTCGCCACATTCGAGGCGGCACAGATTTCGCGAGCCCGCGTAAACCCGATGCCGTACAGCGACGTCAACGCCACCACCGCATGCTTGTTGATCGGGAGGTTAACTCCAGCGATTCGCGCCATTCGATTGATCTCCCAGCTATCGGGCAATGGTTGTCGCCGGCGCTGCCGCGCCAAGCGAATATTCAACCGTTGAAAAGCCCGCCAATATAGCCTTTCTGTTCTGTGATTACAAGGTTTTTCGACTAACCCTGGCGCTGCTTATGGCGCGGGTCGGTCGAGCAGATGACCATCACGGCACCGTTGCGCCGGATGACTTTGCAGTTGCGGCAAATTTTCTTAACCGATGCTCTAACTTTCATGTCCTACCTCTGACATCTCGCCGGCCATCGTTATGGCCGGTGGTGTAACCGTTGTGCGCTTGTCCGGCCGTGACTAGCGAAGCATGCCGGCGCCGGCGCCGCCACGACCCTGGGATTTCAGGTTGTTCTTCTTCATCAACCCTTCGTACTGATGCGACATCAGATGCGCCTGTAGCTGGGCCATGAAATCCATGACCACGACCACGATGATCAGCAACGAGGTACCGCCGAAATAGAACGGCACGTTGTACTGAAGAATCAGCAGCTCGGGCAGCAGACAGACCGCGGTCACATATACCGCGCCCGCCACGGTCAACCGTGTGAGCACCGTATCGATGTAATTCGCCGTCTGGATACCGGGACGCACACCAGGAATGAACGCGCCCGACTTCTTCAGGTTTTCTGCCGTTTCCCGCGAATCGAACACGAGCGCGGTATAGAAAAAGCAGAAGAACACGATCATCAGCGAATAGAACAGCACATACAGCGGCTGCCCCGGCGCGATTGCGTTCGACACCCAGTTGGCCACCGAACCGCCTTCGCCAAGAAAACGTACGACCGTGGCCGGAAACAGAATGATGCTCGACGCAAAGATCGGCGGGATCACACCGGCCATGTTCAGCTTCAACGGCAGATGCTGGGTCTGGGCCGCATACATCTTGCGCCCGCGCTGGCGCTGGGCATGATGAACCGGAATACGCCGCTGGCCGCGTTCGACGAACACGACAAACGCCAGCACCGCCATCGCACCCACAAACAGGGCGATCACGAAGAAAATGCTCAGTTCACCCGTACGCACCAGATCCAGCGTGCCGCCAATCGCCGACGGCAGCCCCGCGACGATCGCGGCGAAGATCAGCATCGAAATACCGTTGCCGATGCCACGCTCGGTGACCTGCTCACCCAGCCACATCAAAAACATCGCGCCGGTCGTCAGACACACCGCGGTGGTGAAGATGAAACTGAATTCACTCGTGCCGCTCTGCGCAATCCCCTGATTCCACAACGCGATACCGGTACCAATGGACTGGAACGAGGCCAAGGCCACCGTGCCGTAACGCGTGTACTGGGTAATCTTGCGGCGACCCGCCTCGCCTTCTTTCTTGAGATCCTTGAGCGCCGGCACGGTCGCGGTCATCAATTGCATGATGATCGAGGCCGAGATATAGGGCATTACCCCGAGCGCAAAGATCGACAGACGCTTGAGCGCACCGCCGGTGAACATGACGCCGACATCGAGAATCGTGCCCGACTGCTGCTCGAACAGACGCGCGAGCTGGGCCGGATCGATCCCGGGCACCGGAATGAAGGTGCCGATACGGAACACGATCAGCGCGCCCACCAGAAACAGCAGGCGCTGACGCACTTCCGTAAGGCTTCCCGAGTTCGGGTTGAAGCCGCCGGGCGCTGCAGTGTTGGGCCGCTTCGCCATGATTACTCGGCGACGCTGCCGCCAGCCGCTTCGATCGCCTTGGCCGCGCCGGCCGTGGCGGCCACGCCCTTGAGGTTAACGGCCACGGTCACTTCGCCGGAGGCGATGACCTTGGCACGACGCGCATCGCGCGAAACGATACCCGCGGCCTTCAGGGCGGCCAGATCCACATCGCCTTCGAGACGATTGAGATTGTCCAGGCGCACTTCGGCGGGCGCGTCCACCGGGCTGCGGAAACCGCGCTTGGGCACGCGGCGCTGCAGCGGCATCTGACCGCCTTCGAAGCCTACCTTGGTGTAACCGCCGCTACGCGACTTCTGGCCCTTGTGACCGCGACCCGCGGTCTTGCCCAGATCCGAACCCGGACCCCGGCCGACGCGCTTGCGCTGCTGGCGCGCGCCGTCACTCGGCTGAAGATCGTTGAGTTTCATCCTACGACTCCTGGATCGCGAGCATGTCGACGATCTTGTTGATCATGCCCCGGTTTTCCGGCGTATCCGCCACCGTCACCTGATGATGCATCCGACGCAGGCCCAACCCGCGCACACAGGCGCGATGACGCTTGACCCGTCCAATCGGACTCTTGATAAGTTTGATCGTGATTTGATTGGCCATCGCGCGCTCTCCGTTAAGCGGTGATTTCTTCGACCGACTTGCCACGCTTGGCCGCGATGAACTCGGGGTCGTGCATTTCACGCAGCCCGTTGATCGTGGCGCGCACGAGGTTGATCGGGTTACGCGAACCGTAGCTCTTGGCCAGCACGTTGCTCACGCCGGCGACTTCGAATACGGCACGCATGCCGCCACCCGCGATCACGCCGGTACCTTCGGAGGCCGGACGCATGATCACCTTGGTCGCGCCGTGGCGGCCGATAATGGCGTGCTGAAGGGTCGAGCCTTCCTTGATCTGGACTCGAATCATGCTCTTGCGCGCAGCCTCCATCGCCTTGGCGATGGCCAGCGGCACTTCACGCGCCTTGCCATAACCAAAGCCGACCCGGCCTTCGCCGTCACCGACCACGGTCAGCGCGGTGAAGCCGAACTGACGGCCACCCTTGACTACCTTGGCCACGCGATTGACGGTGATCAGCTTTTCGAGCAGATCGCCTTCGGTGCGTTGTTCGTTACGTGTTGCCATTGCGAAAAATCCCGTTAGAACTGCAGGCCGCTTTCACGCGCGGCGTCGGCGAGTGCCTTGACTCGACCGTGATAGGCGAAACCCGAGCGGTCGAAGGCGACAGCCTCGACACCCGCGGCCTTGGCGCGGTCGGCGATCGTACGCCCGATAAGGCGCGCGGCGTCGCAATTGCCGGTCTTGCCACATTCCTCGCGCAGGCTCTTTTCGACCGTCGACGCGCTCGCGATGGTACGCGAACCGTCGGGGGCCACGATCTGGGCATAGATATGCTGCGGCGTGCGGTGTACGGACAGGCGATGCGCGCCCAGGTTGCGCATGTGCATGCGGCCCCGACGGGCACGACGCAGTCGCGAAATCGATTTCTTGTGCATGGCGTAATGAATCTGTTGTTGGCGGTAAATGAAACGCGCCGTTGATTACTTCTTCTTCGCGTCCTTGCGAACCACGCGCTCGTCGGCGTAGCGAATACCCTTGCCCTTGTATGGCTCCGGCGGGCGGTAGTTGCGGATTTCCGCAGCCGCCTGGCCGACCACCTGCTTGTCCGCGCCGGTCAGCACGATCTCGGTATTGCTCGGCGTCGCCACGGTTACGCCCTGGGGCATTTTGTAGGCGACCGGATGCGACAGACCGAGCGACAGGTTGAGCGTGTCGCCCTGAGCCTGGGCACGATAACCCACGCCAACCAGCTCGAGCTTGCGCTCGAAGCCTTCGCTTACGCCTTTGACCATGTTGGCAACGGTGGCACGCACCGTGCCCGCCATCGCCATATTCGGCTTGCGACCGGTGGGCTTGGCCGTTGCCTGGCCGTCGGTGACCTCGACATCGACGCCTTCCGGCAGGCGAAAGCTGAGCTCGCCGTTCTTGCCCTTGACCCGCACATCGCGCGCGGCGACGTTGCATTCCACGCCGCTAGGCAGGCTGACCGGGGCCTTAGCTACTCTGGACATATTCGAACTTCCTGTGCGTTGCTCGACGCGTCTTACGACACGTAGCAGAGAATCTCGCCGCCGTGACCGGCTTCGCGGGCCGCGCGATCGGTCATCACGCCCTGCGACGTGGACACGATCGAGATGCCAAGGCCGCCGACGACCGACGGGACATCCTTCTTGCCGCGATAGATCCGAAGACCGGGCTTGGACACGCGCTCGATGTGCTCGATCACGCCATGCCCCTGGAAATATTTAAGCTCGACGCGCAAACGCGGCTTGCCATCCAGGTCGATGGTTTCGAATCCGGAGATATACCCCTCGTCCTGCAGAACCTGGGCGATCGCCAGCTTCAGCTTGGAGGAGGGCATTTCGACGCTTTCCTTGTCTGCCGACTGCCCGTTACGAATACGGGTCAGCATGTCGGCAATAGGGTCAGTCATACTCATGCGTACCGATACCTTTTTCTGTGGCCTACCAGGAGGACATAACGAGACCGGGCACTTCACCGCGCATTGCGGCTTCCCGCAATTTGTTGCGCGAGAGCCCGAACTTGCGGTAAACACCGCGCGGACGACCGGTCGCCTGACAGCGACGCGTAACCCGCGTGGGGCTCGCATCGCGCGGCAGCGCCTGCAGTTCCTGCGCAGCGGCGAAACGCTCTTCCGGCGTCGCCTCCGGGTCGTTGATACGTTCCTTGATCGCGGCGCGCTTTTCGGCGTATTTCGCCACCAGCTTCATGCGCTTGCGATCGCGGGCGATCATGCTTTTCTTTGCCATAATAGGGTCTCCGGGGCCGGCTTACTTGCGGAACGGGAAGTTGAACCCGTCCAGCAGCGCCCGCCCCTCTTCGTCGTTCTTGGCCGAGGTCGAGATCACGATATCCATACCGCGCAGCGCATCGACCCGGTCGTAATCGATTTCCGGGAACACGATCTGTTCACGAATACCGAGGCTATAGTTGCCGCGACCGTCGAACGAACGCGGGTTCAGGCCGCGAAAATCGCGAATACGCGGCAGCGACACGTTCACGAGACGGTCCAGAAATTCGTACATCTGACGGCGACGCAGCGTGACCTTGCAGCCGATCGGCCAGCCTTCACGGATCTTGAACCCTGCGACCGACTTGCGGGCGCGGGTCATGACCGGCTTCTGACCGGCGATCTTGGCCATATCCGCAATCGCCGATTCGATCACCTTGCGATCGGACACTGCCTCGCCGACACCCATGTTAAGGGTGATCTTGGTCACGCGCGGCGCAGCCATCGGGCTGGTGAAGCCGAACTGTTCCATCAGCTTCGGGACGATCTGATCGGTGTACACCGATTTCAAGCGCGCCGGATGTTTACTCGTATTTTCCATGGCGTTTTCCATGTCATTCACCTACGCGTCGACCACTTCGCCGGACGACTTGTAGATACGAACCTTCCGTCGGTCCGCACCTTCGCCCAGCCACTTGAAACCGACCCGCTCACCCTTCTGGGTGTCCGGGTTGTACAGCATCACGTTCGAGATATGCAGCGGCATCTCGCGTTCTTCAATGCCACCCTGGATGCCCTGATTTGGATCCGGGCGCACATGCTTTTTGGCGATGTTGATGCCGTCGATCACGATCTTGTCGCCCAGCACACGGTTGACCGTGCCGCGACGACCGCGATCCTTGCCACTAATGACGATCACTTCATCGCCACTACGAATCTTTCTGGAGCTCATAGAACCTCCGGCGCAAGCGAGATGATGCGCATGAACTTCTCACGCAGCTCGCGCGTGACCGGCCCGAAGATACGGGTGCCGATCGGCTCATTGTTGTTGTTGAGCAGCACGGCAGCGTTATTGTCGAAACGGATCAGCGACCCGTCGTTGCGACGAACACCGTGACGCGTACGCACCACGACTGCATTCATCACTTCGCCTTTCTTGACGCGACCACGCGGGATCGCGTCCTTGACGCTGACCTTGATGATGTCGCCAACGCGCGCGTAACGACGATGCGAGCCGCCCAGCACCTTGATGCACTGGACGCGGCGGGCGCCGCTGTTATCGGCTGCATTGAGTACCGATTCTGTCTGGATCATGGCTGTCGTTTATCCTGCGGTATCGAATTCGCCGGCCTTCTCGACCACGCGCCGCAGCGACCACGCCTTGCGGCGCGACACCGGGCGGCCTTCTGCGATTTCCACGAAATCACCCACCTGACAGGTGTTTTCGGGATCGTGCGCCTTCAAACGCGTGCTGCGACGCATGTACTTGCCGTACAGCGGATGCTGCGTGCGCCGCTCGATAAGCACCACGATGGTCTTGTCCATCGCGTTACTCACGACCTTGCCGGCCAGTACGCGCTGACGCTTTTCCTGCTCGGCGGCGGTATTGTTGGTTTCGTTCGTTTCGCTCATGGCTCAACTGTTCCTATTTGCCGGCTTCGCGCAGCACAGTCTTGATGCGCGCGATGTCACGACGAATGACGCCGAACTGATGGGTCTGCGCGAGCTGCCCCGTGGCCTGCTGCATGCGCAGATTGAACTGTTCGCGACGCAGCGACAGCAGCTCTTTCTCCAGTTCTTCGGCCGATTTCTCGCGCAATTCTTTCGCTTTCATCTTCGCCTCTACAGAATCTTGCGTTCGACAAAGGCCGTCTTCACCGGCAGCTTCGAGGCCGCCAGACGAAATGCCTCCTGGGCAACTTCGCGGCTGACGCCTTCCATTTCATAGAGCATGGAGCCGGGCTGCACCTTGGCGACCCAGAACTCGACGTTGCCCTTGCCCTTACCCATACGAACTTCGATGGGCTTCTTGGTGACCGGCTTGTCCGGGAACACACGGATCCAGGTCTTGCCGCCACGCTTGATATGACGCGTCATGGCACGACGAGCAGCCTCGATCTGACGCGCGGTCAGACGACCCCGCTCGACCGCCTTCAGGCCATACTCGCCAAAGCTGACCGCGTTACCACGCTGGGCCAGACCGCGGTTACGGCCTTTCTGGACCTTGCGGAATTTGACTCGTTTCGGTTGCAACATCGCTGTTTACCCCGCGGCCGCGCCGGTATCGGCGGGCTTTTCTTCGATCTTGGGATCGGTATCGAACACTTCGCCCTTGAAGATCCAGACCTTGACGCCGAGCACGCCGTAGGTGGTCTTGGCTTCAGCCAGGCCGTAATCGATGTCGGCACGCAGCGTATGCAGCGGCACGCGACCGTCGCGATACCACTCGGTACGCGCGATTTCGGCACCATTCAAGCGACCGGCGACGTTGACACGAATACCACCGGCGCCGAGGCGCATCGCATTGCCGACCGCGCGTTTCATCGCGCGCCGGAACATGATGCGGCGCTCAAGCTGCTGGGCAATATTCTGGGCCACAAGCAGGGCATCGAGCTCCGGACGGCGAATCTCTTCGACCGACAGATGAACCGGCACGCCCATACGCTCGGAGACTTCCGCGCGCAGCTTGTCGATATCCTCGCCCTTCTTGCCGATGACGATGCCTGGACGCGCCGTATGGATCGTGATCCGAGCGCTACGCGCCGGACGATCGATCTGGATACGACTGACCGAGGCATGCGCCAGCTTTTCGCGAATGAAATCACGGATCTCGAGATCCGTATTCAACGCGTCGCGATAGCCGGCGTTCTCGGCATACCAGCGCGAGCTCCACTCGGACGTGATACCGAGACGGAAACCGACAGGATGTACTTTATGACCCATATCTTTATCCGATTACTTGTCTGCGACGCGAATCGTCACGTGACTCGTACGCTTGAAAATCCGATCGGCACGACCGCGAGCACGGGGCTTCATGCGCTTCATGGTCGGACCTTCGTCGACCATGATCGTCGCGACCTTGAGCTCGTCGATATCCGCGCCTTCATTGTGCTCGGCGTTGGCCACGGCCGACTCGAGCACCTTGCGCACGATATGTGCGGCCTTCTTGGTGGAGAACTGCAGCGTCTCCAAGGCGCGCTCGACCGGCATACCCCGAACCTCGTCGGCGACGAGACGGGCTTTCTGCGGCGAGATACGCGCGAAACGAAGTTTGGCGAACGATTCCATATTGATAAGTCCTCGCCTTAACCCTTGCGGTCGCCCAGATGGCCCTTGAAGGTGCGCGTCGGCGAAAACTCGCCGAGCTTGTGCCCGACCATGTTTTCCGACACGAACACCGGCACGTGCTGACGGCCGTTATGCACGGCGATCGTCAGGCCGATCATGTCCGGCGTCACCATCGAGCGACGCGACCACGTCTTGATCGGACGCTTGGTGCTGCTGTTCGCGGCTGCTTCCACCTTGGCGGCGAGATGCAGATCGACGAACGGGCCTTTCTTGATTGAACGGGGCATAGCTATTCCTGTGCCTTTATAAAACGCGGCTTACCGCTTCTTACGCTTGACGCTGCGACGAACAATCATGCCGTCGGTGCGCTTGTTAGCACGCGTCTTGAAACCCTTGGTCTTCCAACCCCAGGGGCTGGTCGGATGCCGACCGCCACTGGTCCGGCCTTCACCACCACCATGGGGGTGATCGACCGGGTTCATCGCCACGCCGCGAACGGTCGGGCGACGACCACGCCAACGCTTCGCGCCGGCCTTGCCGAGCTGACGCAGGCTATGCTCGTAATTGCCGACTTCGCCTACCGTCGCACGGCAGTTGATATGTACGCGCCGCGTTTCACCGGACTTCAGCCGGATCACCGCATATTCGCCCGCACGCGCCGCAACCTGGATTGCAGCACCGGCACTACGGCCCAGCTGCGCACCCTTGCCGGGCCGCATTTCCACGCAATGCACGGTCGTGCCTACGGGAATACTGGCCAGCGGCAACGCATTGCCGGGGCGAATCGGCGCCTGCGGACCGGACACGATCTTGGTATCAACGGTCACACCGCGCGGCGCGATGATGTAACGACGCTCGCCATCGGCATAGCAAAGCAAGGCGATGTTGGCGCTACGATTCGGATCGTATTCAATGCGCTCGACCTTGGCCGGCACACCATCCTTGTCCCGCTTGAAATCTACCAGGCGGTAACGCTGACGATGACCGCCGCCACGGTGACGCACCGTAATGCGACCGTTGTTGTTGCGACCACCCTGTTTGTGCTTCTTGACGACCAGCGAGGATTCCGGCTTGCCGTTATGCAGCGACGCATCCTTGACGCTGACGACGAAGCGGCGACCCGCGGATGTCGGCTTGGCTTTCTTGAGTGCCATAGTTTCTTACCTTTTGGCGCTTGCTACGAGCGCTTACTGGGTGGCGCCGTCGAGGAAATCGATTTCCTCGCCCTGGGCCAACGTGACGTAGGCCTTCTTCCAGCCACTACGCACACCCGGGCGACCACGGAACCGCTTGAGCTTGGGCTTGACGTTAACCGTATTCACGCCCTCGACCTTGACGTCGAAAAGCGCGGCCACCGCCGCCTTGATCTCGGCCTTGCTCGCCGTATTCGCAACTTCGAAGACGACCTGATTGTTCGCGTCGGCCACCACGGTGCTCTTTTCAGAGATGTGGGGCGCGCGCAGAATCTGAAAGATGCGTTCCTGATTCATTGCAGCCAACCTTCGAGCGCGCGCAGCGCGTCTTCCGTAATGAGCACATTCTCGGCACCGACCAGCACGACCGGATCCAGCGCGTTCACGGCGACCACGTCCAGGCCGACAACGTTATTGGCCGAATAGCCAAGCTTGTCATCGACTTCGGAGACCACGATCAGGCCGCGCGCCTCGCAGTTCTGATCGGACAGCGCCTTGAGCAGGCCCTTGGTGCTGCGCGCTTCCAGCGCCGGCGCCTCGATGACCGTCAAACGCTCCTGACGCAGCAGCTCCGAGACGATCGCACTCATGCCGGCGCGATACATCTTGCGGTTGACCTTCTGCGCGTAATCGCGCGGGCTCGCCGCAAAGGTCACACCACCGCCGGTCCAGATCGGGCTGCGAATGGTGCCGGCACGGGCACGACCGGTGCCCTTCTGGCGCCACGGCTTCTTGCCGCCGCCGCGCACTTCGGCACGATTCTTCTGCGCCTTGGTGCCCGCACGAGCGCCAGCCAGATACGCCGTGACGATCTGATGCACCAGATCCTTGTTGAACGGACGAGCAAAGATCGCATCGGAAACCGAAACCGTCTTGCCGCCTGTTGCCAAATTGAGTTCCATGACTTATGCCTGTCGTAAAAGTCGGGCCTAGCCGGCCTTCTTGACCGCGGGGCTGATGACCACGTCACCACCCTTCGCGCCCGGAACGCCGCCCTGGATCAGAATCAGGTTGCGCTCTGCATCCACACGTACGACCCGCAGGTTCTGAACGGTGGTGCGCGCATTGCCCAACTGACCGGACATCTTCTTGCCCTTGAACACATGGCCGGGCGACTGGTTCTGGCCGATGGAACCCGGCGCACGGTGCGCCTTGGAGTTACCATGCGTCATGCGCTGCGAGCGGAAGTTATGGCGCTTGATGACGCCGCCATAACCTTTACCGATCGAGCGTCCGACCACATCCACGATCTGCCCTTCCGAGAACAGCGACACGGTCAGCTCGCCACCGACGGCCAACTCGACCTGTTCGGCTTCGGCCGGCTCTTCGCCTTCCTCGGTCGGCTGCGGAGCAGCAACCGGAACCGTCGGCCATTCGCCTTCGACCCGGAACTCCCACAAGCCGCGACCCGCTTCGACGCCGGCCTTCTTGAAGTGCCCGGCGGCGGCCTTGGTCACGCGACTTGCACGACGTTCGCCCGTGGTTACCTGAATCGCGCGATAGCCGTCACTGTCGCTGTCCTTCATCTGAACGACGCGATTGGGCTCGACTTCGACGACCGTTACCGGAACGGACACGCCATTTTCGTCGAAAACGCGAGACATGCCGCGCTTGCGACCTACCAATCCAATAGCCATGTGTTAAGTACCTTCTCGCTTATCGCCACTCGCTAGAGGGGGCGACAGTTCAAGTTTGGTTGCATCCAGTGAACGAAGCCCGCGTGCAGCGGGCTTCGTTCGCCAGGGCCGCGGACTATACCAGACCGCAACCGTTTTGTCCCGTTCTTACTGCAATTTAATTTGGACGTCGACGCCCGCAGCAAGATCCAGCTTCATGAGCGCGTCCACGGTCTTCTCCGTGGGCTCCACGATATCCATCATCCGCTTGTGCGTGCGGATTTCGTACTGATCGCGCGCATCCTTGTTCACATGCGGCGAAATGAGGATCGTGTAGCGCTCCTTGCGCGTCGGCAGCGGGATCGGGCCATGCACCTGCGCACCCGTGCGCTTGGCGGTTTCCACGATCTCACGCGCCGACTTGTCGATCAGGCGATGATCAAAAGCCTTGAGGCGAATACGAATGTTCTGACTTGCGGCCATGTTTATTCCGTAATCTTGGTCACGACGCCGGCACCCACGGTGCGGCCGCCTTCACGAATGGCGAAG
>NZ_APNF01000021.1:0-21572 GCF_040361235.1 Salinisphaera sp. S4-8
CAACTCTATATGCGAAGCGTCGCCGCTTCTTTACCTACCGTCCCGCTGATCCGCGATGAACCAAATGAAAGCCCAGGCCTTCTTCGGCGAGCAAACGGGCGACGAAGTCGTAATCGGACTCGCGATACTGTACGCAATAGCTGCGGGGGCGCGTGTCGTGTAGAAATTCGCCGACCTCGTCGGCGAGTTGCCAGGCCGCGATCGCGGCATAGTCGGCAAAGACCTGTTCGACGATCTCGATGACGGTCTTGTCCTGAAACACGCGGTTGTGGCGGCCGATGGTGAGATACCACAGCCAGGGCACGGTGGTGAGCCGGTAGCGGGCCAGCCCGCCGTCGCCGGATAACAGCTCGGCATCACGTACCAGGCCGGTGCGTGCCACCTCGCTGCCATCGGCGAGCGTTGTGATCAGGCTCAGCGGTTCGCCAATGAAGTCGGGCAGCGCAAGCTGGGCATCGGGGGATAGGGCCACGATCTGGGTGGGGTGCACCGAGGACAGCGCTTCTTGGCCTTGCCAGCGCTCGACCATGAGGCTGGATAGCCCCGCGCTACCGGCCAGCCGATACAGGCGGGTTTCGGCGGTGAATAAGGCCGTGAGTTCGGATGCCAGGGCGTCTTGGGCTGCGTGCGCCATGGGATCTTTTCTAAAAAACGCCAGGGTGGCCTAGCTTCTCGAAGTTCGCGCACAATTTCCAGTTGTAGGCGATCTAATGGGTTCGCCGGTTTTTAACCGGCCGGCCGAGCAGCGCCCGGCACAAAAAAGCCGCTTCGCGTGGAAGCGGCTTGCGTGCGGCGCGGCGGCTAGATTGCGCTATTTCTTGCGTTGCAGAAACTTGTTCATGATCTCGCGAACTTCGTCGGAGAATAACCGTTCGCCGAAGCGCTCGGCCTCGCGCTCGATCTGGCCGTCCACGTCGTCGCTGCCCAGGCCCTGGCGTAGCAGCTGCTTGCTCTGGCGCATCGCTTCCGGCGGTTTGGCGGCCAGGCGTTTGGCCAGTTTCATGGCCTCGTGCGCCAGCGCCGCGTCGGCGACACGATAGGCGATCAGGCCCATGCGTAGGGCTTCTTCGGAATCGATGGTGTCGCCGGCGAGTAGCAGGCGGGCGGCATTCTGGCGCCCGACCAGGCCGGGCAGGAGCAGGCTGGAGGCGGCTTCGGGCACCAGGGCCAGATCGATGAAGGCGGTATAGAAACGTGCGCGCTCGTCGGCGATCACGAAATCGGCATGCAGCAGCATGGTGGTGCCGATACCGGTGGCCTGGCCTTGCACGGCGATGACCACGGGTTTGTCGAGCGCACGCAGCTGCTTGATGAAACTCAGCGCCGGCCCGGCGCTGCCGGCCTTGCGCGTTTCCGGTGAGGCATTGGCGAATTCGGCCACATCGTTGCCGGCACAGAACATGTCGCCTTCGCTGTCGATGAGCAGTGTGCGTACGGCGTCGTCGGCTTCGGCGTGAGCGACACAGCGCGACAGATCGTCGTACATCGCCGCGGTGAGCGAATTGCGCTTGCTGGCACGATCGATGGTCACGTGCAGCACGCCGTCGTCGTTTTCGGCGCGGATGAAGCCGCTGGTGAGTTCGGGCTGGGTCATGACGGTTTCCTCAAAAGACGATCAACGAAAGCGACTGGGCGATACAGGCCGGCTTGTCGGCGCCCTCGATTTCGATGGTGACGGTATTGCGCAGCATGTAGCGATTGTCGCCACGGGGCTCGATGGATTCCAGCGTCTGGCGGGCACGTACTTTCGAGCCAACCGGTACCGGGGCGATGAAGCGGACCTTGTCGAGGCCGTAGTTGACCGTGGTGGTCACGCCTTCGATACGCTTGATCTGACTGGTGAGCTGGGGCAACAGCGATAGCGTCAGAAAGCCGTGGGCGATGGGCCCGCCGAAGGGGGATTCGCGCTGGGCGCGTTCCACGTCGACATGAATCCACTGGTGGTCTTCGGTGGCATCGGCGAACTGATTGACCCGTTCCTGATCGATCGTCAGCCAGTCGCTGACGCCCATTTCCTGGCCGACGAACGCTTCGAGTGCGTCCATGTTTTCAATGATCTGCACGATATTCTCCTCTCGCGCCCAATAAAAAACCGGTACCCACGACGCCCGAAACGAGCGCCGCGGATACCGGTCGACAGGCCATGGCCAACGCTTGGGTTAGCTGACGGCTTTGTCGAGTTCCGGGATGATTTCGAACAGATCGCCGACGAGGCCGATATCGGCCACTTCGAAGATCGGGGCTTCTTCATCCTTGTTGATGGCCACAATCGTGCCCGCATCCTTGATGCCGGCCAGATGCTGGATGGCACCGGAAATGCCGAAGCACATGTACAGCTCGGGCGAGATGATCTTGCCGGTCTGGCCGACCTGCATGTCGTTGGGCACGAAGCCCGCGTCGACCGCGGCACGCGATGCACCCACGGCCGCGCCAATCTTGTCGGCGAAGTCGTAGATGATCTTGAAGTTCTCTTCGCTGCCGACACCGCGGCCGCCGGAGATGACCTTGGGCGCGGTCTGCAGGTCCGGACGATCGCTCTTGGCCTGCTCGAGGTTCACGAAGCGGGTATGCGACGGAATCTCGGCGTCCAGGCTCAGGGTTTCGATCTCGGCATTGCCGCCCTCGGCCGCAGCCGGGTAGGAGGCACAGCGCACCGAGGCCACCAGCACCTGATCTTCCGGCGCCTTGACTGTGAGGATGGCGTTGCCGGCATAGATCGGGCGATCGAACTCGTGCGCGGAATGCACGGCCATGATGTCGGTGATCATGGCCACGCCCAGCTTGGCGGCCACGCGCGGCATCAGATCCTTGCCGAAGGTGGTGTTGGGGCCGAGCACGTGGCTGTACTCGCCGCTTTGCGCGGCGGCCGCGATCTGCGGAGCCAGGGCAGCCGCGGTCGGATGCTTGTTGGCATCGTTGTCGGCCTGCAGCACCTTGGTCACGCCTTCGATCTTGGCCGCCTGGGCCGCGATGTTGGCGCCGTCGTCACAGAGTACGAGCACGTCGATCGCGGTCGGGCTCATCTGCTGTGCACAGGTGACCGCGCGGGCAGTCGACTGGATGAGTTCGCCGTTGAGATAGTCGGCGATGATCAGAATCTTGTTGCTCATAGCAGGCCCTTTTCCTTGAGTTTGCTCACCAGTTCGTCGACCGATTCAACCTTGATGCCGCCGCCACGCTGCGGCGGGGCCGTGGTCTTGACGGTTTCGAGCATCGCGGCGCGTTCCACGCCGAGGTCGTCGAGGCTGGTGTCTTCGATCGGTTTTTTCTTCGCCTTCATGATGTCCGGCAGCTTGAGATAGCGCGGCTCGTTCAGGCGCAGATCGGCGGTGATCACGCCGGGCAGGTCGATATCCAGCGTTTCCAGGCCGGCATCGATTTCGCGGGTGACCTTGGCGGTCTCGCCGTCAAGCTCGATTTCGGAGGCGAACGTCGCCTGCGGCCATTCCAGCAGGGCAGCGGTCATCTGGCCGGTCTGGTTGGAGTCGTCGTCGATCGCCTGCTTGCCCATGAGAAAGACCTTGGGCTCTTCCTTCTTGGCCAGCGCTTCGAACACACGCGCGGCGGTGAGCGGCTGTACCGGCTCGTCGGTCTTGACGTGGATCGCGCGGTCGCAGCCGAAGGCCAGCGCACTGCGCAGCTGTTCCTTGGCCGCTTCCGGGCCGATGGTCACGGCCACGACTTCATCCGCGCTGCCGGCTTCCTTCCAGCGCATGGCCTGTTCGACGGCGATTTCGTCGAAGGGGTTCATGCTGTGCTTGACGCCGTTCTCGACGACGCCGGAGCCATCCGGCTTGATCTGAATGCGCACGTTGTAGTCGATCGCGCGCTTGACGCTCACCAGTACTTTCATGTGTCGGTTCTCTTGTCGCTATGTCTTAAAAATACCCGTTCGCCACGAGCCGGCTGCGGCCAGTGGCGACGCGCTGGCATGCCTACATCGCCGAATACTTCGGCCCGCCACCGCCTTCCGGCGGTACCCAGGTGATGTTCTGGGCCGGATCCTTGATATCGCAGGTCTTGCAGTGTACGCAGTTGGCGAAGTTGATCTGAAAACGTGGCTTGCCGTTGTCGTCCTCGACCACTTCGTACACACCCGCCGGGCAGTAGCGCTGCGCGGGTTCTGCGTACTTGGGCAGATTGTGCTCGATCGGGATCGACGGATCGGTCAGCTTGAGGTGACAGGGCTGGTCTTCCTCGTGACCGGTGTTCGACAGATGCACCGACGACAGAATATCGAACGACAGCTTGCCGTCGGGCTTGGGATACGCGATCTCCGTGCACTGATCGGCCGGCTTGGTGGCCGCATAGTCCGGCGTGGTGTCGTGGAAATTCCACGGCGCCTTGCCCTTGAACCAGTTCTGCTCGATATAGTTGAGCGCGCCGCCCTTGAAGGTGCCGAACTTGTGCAGCGAGGCGCCGAAGTTGCGGCTGGCATAGAGTTCTTCGTAGACCCAGCTGGCCTTGAACGCGTCGGTGTAGGCAGTGAGATCGTCGTGACCCTCGCCGCCATTGGCCAGGGCGTCGGCCGCGGCTTCGGCCGCCAGCATGCCCGACTTCATGGCCGTGTGGTTGCCCTTGATCTTGGCGAAGTTCAGCGTGCCGGCATCACAACCGATCAGTACCGCGCCCGGCATGGTCATCTTGGGTAGCGAATTCAGCCCGCCCTTGGCGATGGCGCGCGAGCCGTAGGACACACGCTTGCCGCCGTCCAGATACTGCGCGATCTTGGGGTGGTGCTTGAAGCGCTGGAATTCCTTGAACGGCGACAGATAGGGGTTTTCGTAGTTCAGGTCCACGATCAGCCCGACCGCCACCCGGTTGTCTTCCAGGTGGTACAGGAACGAACCCCCGCTACCGGAGACGTTGATCGGCCAGCCGGCGCCGTGAATCACCAGACCGGGCTCGTGTTTTTCCGGGTCGATCTCCCAGATTTCCTTGAGGCCGATGCCGTAGTGCTGCGGGTCGACGCCCTTGTCGAGCTCGAATTCGCGGATCAGCTGCTTGCCGATATGGCCACGACAGCCTTCGCTGAAGAACGTGTACTTGGCGCGTAGTTCCATGCCGGGCACATGGCTGTCCTTGGGTTCGCCGTTCTTGCCGACACCCATTTCGCCGGTGACGATGCCCTTGACCACGCCGTCTTCGATGATCGGCGTCTGCGCGGCGAAGCCGGGATAGATTTCCACGCCCAGTGCTTCGGCCTGCTCGCCCAGCCAGCGGCCGAGCTGGCCGAGTGAAATGACGTAGTTGCCTTCGTTGTGCATCGGTGCGGGCACGAAGGCATTGGGCATTTTCGTGGCCTTGCTTTCGCTGGTGAAGAAATAGATTTCGTCACGCGTGACCGGCACGTTCAGCGGGGCGCCGTTGTCTTTCCATTCGGGAAACAGCTCATCCAGCGCACGCGGTTCGAAGACCGCGCCGGAGAGCAGGTGGGCGCCGACTTCCGAGCCTTTTTCGACGATACAGACTTCCAGCTCCGGGCTTTTCTGTTTCAGCCGACAGGCCGCCGACAGGCCCGCCGGGCCCGCGCCGACAATGAGTACGTCGTACTCCATGACATCGCGTTCGATTTCTTCACTCATATCGTTTTTAGCTCTTGGCTGGCTCGTTGATCGATCAAACGTGCGGGCAGCCGTCGGTGGATTCGGCTGCAGGCACTCGACAACGAGCGAAGGGCGCCATGATGGCACCGATATTCATGTGCCGCCATCCTGCGCCGGCCATGCCGGACGATGGAGCGGCAACAACTCGACAACGCCCGGCATGGGCTCAGACCTTCATGCCCGGCATGTTTAACGACGCGGTATTGCCACCGTCGACCGGCAGTGCCTGGCCGGTGATGAAGCTGGCATCGTCGCTCGCCAGAAAGGTGATCGCCGCGGCCAGTTCTTCCGGCTGGCCATAGCGGCGCAGTTCACAGCGCGTGCCGAGCTTGTGGGTCTTGTCGTTGGCCTCGGCGTAGTCGAACACCGGTTTGGTCATGCCGGTCTTGACCAGGCCCGGGCAGACCGCGTTCACGCGGATATTGTACTGGCCCAGGTCGCAGGCGCTGGTCTGGGTGAGATTGATCACTGCCGCTTTCGATGCGCTGTAGGCATTGCCGCCGGCGCCGGAGCGCACGCCCGCCACCGAGGCGGTGTTCACGATCGCGCCCGCGCCGGCTTCGCGCATGTGGCGTGCCACCGCGCGGGTGAAATGCATGGTGCCGAACAGGTTCACGTCCACGACATCGCGCCAGGTATCCAGGTCGTTGTCGGTGATCGGCGTGTAATCGCTGCCGGCGATGCCGGCGTTGTTGCACAGCACGTGAATCGCGCCGTGGTCGGCGGCGATCCGGTCGACCAGGTCGGTGACCGCTGCCGCATCGCGCACATCCAGCGCGGCTATTTCGTGGCCGCTGCCGCTGAGTTCGTCTCGTACGCGTTCAAGGGCCTCCTGTACGCGGTCGACGAGCACCACGCGCGCGCCTTCGGCGGCAAAACGCAGTGCGGTGGCGCGGCCGATACCGCTGGCGGCGCCGGTGACGATCACCGTGCGGTTGTCGAATCGTTTCATGCCGGCGTTTGTCATTTTTTTCTCCTTGATCGCGCGTCGAATTCTACACAAGGCCCGGGGGGCGTCAATGTCGGTGAAACTGTGTTTCACCCGATTACGAACGATCGTTCAAATGTTTACGGGCATTGGCCTGGGCGCTGGATAGCGGTATGCAGCACACAGTGTTGGCGTTGCCGATCAGAGGGTGCTAGTTTCAATCCAACGGTGCACGAGGCATCGATAACAAGTGGCAAAAAGCCACACGAAAACAAACCGGAGGAGACGCAATGAAGCACTACAAGGGGCTCGTGCGGCGGGCGGTGGCAGCCGTGGGTATTGCAGCGGCGCTGGCCGTACCCGCGGTCGGCATGGCAGCCGACGACACGATCAAGATCGGCTATATCGACCCGCTGTCCGGGCCGTTCGCCAATGTTGGCGATGCCGGACTCAAGCACTTCAAATATCTGGCTGAGCGCATCAATGCCGAGGGCGGCATTCTGGGCAAGGATGTCGAGATCATCGGCTACGACAACAAGTCCAGTGCCCAGGAGTCGCTGCAGATTCTGCGTGAGGCCGCCGACGAAGGCGTGCACTACGTCACCCAGGGCAACGGCTCGCACGTGGGCGGGGCGTTGGTGGACGGCGTGGAGAAGCACAATCGCCGCAATCCCGACAACCGTATGGTGTATCTGAACTACGCCGCGGTCGACCCGTCCCTGACCGACGAGAAATGTTCGTTCTGGCACTTTCGCTTCGATGCCAACAGCGCCATGAAGCTGCAGGCGATCACCGACTACATGGCCGATCAGAAGAACATCAAGAAAGTCTTTCTGATCAATCAGGACTACTCGCATGGCCAGGCGATCTCGCGTATCGCCAAGGAAATGCTCAAGCAGAAGCGTCCGGACATCGAAATCGTCGGCGACGTGCTGCATCCGGTCGGCAAGGTGAAGGACTTCTCGCCCTACATCTCGCAGATCCAGTCGTCGGGCGCGGATACCGTGATCAGCGGTAACTGGGGCAACGACCTGTCGCTGCTGGTCAAGGCCGGCTCCCAGGCCGGGCTGAACGTGGACTGGTACACCTACTATGCCGGCGGTCTGGGCACGCCCACCGCGCTCGGCAAGGCCGGCGCGGGCCACGTGAAGATGGTCACCGAATGGCAGGAGAACCTGGTCGAGGATTACGACGCACCGGAGCTGCGCGAAATTCTCGAGGAATTCGAAGACCGCTATGACGGGATCGAGTTCTACTACCTGCGCATCAAGACCGAAATGGACATGCTCAAGAAGGCCATGGAAAAGGCCGGCAGCACCGACCCGCTCGCCGTTGCCCAGGCCATGGAAGGCATGACCATGCAAACGCCGTTCGGCGAGGTGACCATGCGCAAGCAGGATCACCAGCTGTTGCAGCCGCTGTTCATCTCTACGTTCTCGGAAGATTATAAGAAGTACGACTCCGAAGACACCGGCATCGGCTGGGTGATGGATGCCAAGCTGGACGCCGCGGATACCGCGGTGCAAAGCAGCTGCGAAATGAAGCGTCCGTCGAGCTGATCGCAACCGATCACGCTTGAACGGTGGCCGGCATGCCCATGCATGCCGGCCGGCATGAGGCTGGCCAGGCCCCGGCGTGCGCGCTGGGTGCCCGGCATGCCCGACGCTTTCCCATTTCGCCATCGCGGGTTGCTTGGTGATGCTCGAATCCATTGTTTTTTCCGTGCTGAACGGGCTGCTCTACGGCATGCTGCTGTTCATGCTGGCCAGCGGTCTGACGCTGATCTTCGGCATGATGGGCGTGCTCAATTTCGCCCATGCCAGCTTCTATATGCTGGGTGCGTATTGCGCCTATACGATCAGCTCGTATACCAATTTCTGGGTGGCGCTGATTCTCGCGCCCCTGTTCGTGGGCTTTCTCGGCGCGCTCACCGAGCGCTTCGGCCTGCGTAACGTGCACAAGCACGGCCATGTCGCCGAGCTGTTGCTGACCTTCGGGCTGGTTTACGTGATCGACGAGCTGGTGGTTCTGGTCTGGGGCCAGCTGCCGGTGAACTACACGATCCCGCCGTCGCTGGATTTCACCCTGTTCACGTTGTTCGATACCAGCTTTCCGGCCTATCGCGGCTTCATTCTGTTCGTGGCGATCGCCATGTTCGTGGCCATCTACCTGCTGCTCGTACGCACGCGCGTGGGCATGATCATTCGTGCGGCGCTGTCGCATCCGGATATGGTCGGCGCGCTGGGCCATGACGTACCGCGTATCTTCACGCTGGTATTCGCCTTCGGCACCGGGCTGGCGGGCCTGGCCGGCGTGATGGCCGGCAACTATTACGTGACCGAACCGGGCATGGCGTTCTCCATGGGGCCGATCGTTTTCGTGGTGGTCGTGTTCGGCGGGCTGGGATCGCTGGGCGGTGCCTTGGCTGCGTCGTTGATCATCGGCCTGGTGACCACGTTCGCCGTCAGCCTGAATTATTCGATCGCGGACCTGCTTTCGCTCGTCGGCCTGACCATTGGCGATGACGCCGTTGGTAGCGGCCTGGCGCATATCAACCTGTCGCGCATCGGTCAGATGCTGCCCTACCTGATGATGGTTTTGATTCTGATCTTTCGCCCGCGTGGGCTGATGGGAGCCCGCGAATCATGAGCAACACACAACCCGTGCGCAGCGCGCTTTTGTGGCAGGTGGTGATCTGGGCGCTGTTCGCGCTGGTGATCGCCGTACTGCCGTATATCTTCACCTCCAGCAGCTCGATTTCGATGATGAGCCAGATGGGGGTGTTCATCATCTTCGCGCTGTCCTACAACATGCTGCTGGGCGAGGCGGGCATGCTCTCGTTCGGGCATGCGGTGTATTTCGGCCTGGGCGGCTTCTTCACGCTGCATGCGATGCGCGGTGTCAACGATGGCGTCTGGAGCTTTCCACTCGAACTGATGCCGCTGGTCGGCGGCCTTGGCGGGCTGGCCTTCGGCATTATTTTCGGCTCGATTTCGACCCGGCGTGCCGGGGTGACGTTCGCGATGATCACACTCGGCATCGGCTCGATGGTCGAGTCGAGTGCCAACATGTTCACCGACTTCTTTGGTGGTGAAAGCGGTATCTCCGGCAACCGCGTGCTGGACGTGACGTTGTTGCCGTTCAGCTACGGCCCGTCGGTGCAGGTCTATTACCTGATCGGGGCATGGACGGTGATTGCCGCACTGCTGATGTATCTGCTGACCAAGACCCCGCTCGGGCGCATCTCCAACGCGGTGCGCGATAATCCCGAACGGGCCCAGTTCGTGGGTTACAACACCACGATCGTGCGGTTCATGCAGTTTTCGCTGTCCGGCTTTTTCGCCGGTGTGGCGGGCGGTCTGTTTGCGATCATGTTCGAGATCATGGCCGCACCCAATGTGGGGCTTGTGCAGTCCGGCATGGTGTTGCTGATGACCTTCATTGGCGGTATCGGCGCGTTCTTCGGCCCCATCATCGGCGCGGTGTTCGTGACCTACATGCATACCGCGCTCAGCGGCTTCTCCGAGGGCTGGATACTTTATTTCGGTCTGTTGTTCGTGTTCATGGTGATGTATGCGCCGGGCGGTATCGCCGGCGTCATATCGGCGCATTTCGCGCCCTGGCGTGCCGGGCTCATGCATCGGCTGCTGCCGGGCTATGCGCTGGCACTTGTGCCGGCCTTGCTGGCGATCGCCGGGCTGGTGGGCGTGGTCGAGATGGGCTATCAGCTGTCGCTGGCCTACGATCCGTCGCAGCCGATTGATCTGTTCTACATGCAGGTCAATGCCACCAGTCTTGTCGCTTGGCTCGTCGCGCTGGTCGTGCTGGCTGGCGGTATTGCCGGCGTGCTCGCTGCCGCGCGCGTGGTGCGCGCACGCTGGGCCGACGTCAACCGCGCGATGGCCACCACCGGAGAAGGCACATGAGCGATGCACTCAAGCTTGCCGGCGTGCATAAACGCTTTGGCGAGACGCCGATCATCCGCGGTGTGGATCTCACGGTCGCGCCGGGCGAGCGGCATGCCATTATCGGGCCCAACGGCGCCGGCAAGTCCACACTGTTCAATCTGATCAGCGGGCGCTATACGCCCAGCGAGGGCGAAATCAGCCTGCATGGCAAGCGTATCAGCGGGCTGGCGCCGCATCAGATCAACCGGCGCGGGCTCAGCCGCAGCTTTCAGATCACCAACCTGTTCCAGAACATGACGGTGTTCGAGAATCTGCGCTGTTCGCTGTTGTGGGCCCAGGGTTACAAGTATTCCTTCTGGCATATGATCGGTCGCCAGGCGGCACTCAACGAGGCCGCCGATCAATGGCTCGAGCGGCTGGGGCTGACCGCACGTCGCGACGTGCTGGCATCGCTGCTGACCTATGCCGAACAGCGCACGCTGGAAATCGGCACCACCATCGCTGGCGGCGCCGATGTGATTCTGCTCGACGAGCCGACTGCCGGCATGGGTCTGGCCGAGCGCGATCATACGATGGCCATGATCAGCGAAGTCACCCAGGACAAGACGCTGCTCATGGTCGAGCACGATATGGGCGTGGTGTTCGAACTGGCCGATCGCATCAGCGTGCTGGTGTATGGCCAGATCATTGCCAGCGATACGCCCGAGGCGATTCGTGCCAATGCCGCGGTTCAGGAAGCCTATCTGGGCGAGGCGCACTAGTGGAAGCCAAGATGCTGGAAGTAAAGGACCTGCATGCCTATTACGGCAAGAGTCACGTATTGCAGGGCGTGGATTTCAACGTCGGCCGTGGCGAGATCGTGAGTCTGCTCGGGCGCAACGGGGTGGGGCGTTCCACCACCTGCAAGGCGATCATGGGGCTGGTTGCCCCTCGGGGCGAGATCGTTTTCGACGGCGAGTCGGTGGCCGGGCTGAAAAGCCATCAGGTCGCACGCCGCGGCATCGGCTATGTGCCAGAGGACCGCTTGATCTTTTCCGGGCTGACGACCCGGGAAAACCTGGACATGGGTGTGAAGAAGGTCGGTGCCAAGACCGGCTGGACGCTCGACGATGCCTACCAGCTGTTTCCGCGGTTGGCCGAACGCGCCGATGTGAAGGCCGATCTGCTCTCGGGCGGGGAACAGCAGATGCTGACCATGTGTCGTACGCTCATGGGCGATCCCAAGCTGGTCATGATCGACGAGCCGACCGAAGGTCTGGCGCCCCAGATCGTGTCGCAGGTCGGCGATTTCCTGCTGGCGATCGCCGAAAAAGGGATTTCGGTGTTGCTCGTCGAGCAGCGCCTGAGTATCGCGATGCGGGTATCGCATCGGGTGTATGTGATGGGGCACGGCCGGATCGTGTTCGAAGGCACGCCGAGCGATCTGGAAGCCGATGACGCGGTGCGTCGCGAATGGCTCGAGGTGTGATCGCCAGCGCTTGCCCGCCGTCGTGTTGTGCGCAGGCTTGTGCGCTACGGGCGCGTCCGGCACCCTGAAACCGCGCTCGGCGCGCCCAGGTGGCGGCGGGTGGTCCTGCTTTGGTCTTAGCCATTCGCGGCTGTCTGTCTAGTCATCGGACGAACGTTCGATCGCGAATGCCCCGTGGCTTAAGCGATTGCCGTTTTTGCGGTCGTTTTCAGGCGTTTGGCTCGGACAGATCGCTGCATCAAACATGTGAAATGTAGTTTCATTATCCTGTTGACGGCGCTGTTGGGCCGTGGCAGCTTTGACTGCGAGAAAACAAAAATGCCGTCGGGGCCGCGACGCAACCGCGAACAAGGCCACCGTAAACATCGGCGCATACAATCGGAGGAGATCACCGCATGACCGATCATCGGGTCGATACGCGGTCGCTGGCGCATGTGTGCCGGCACCCCCTGCATGCCCAGACCCCGGGCGGCGATGTGTCGTCGTGCGCCGGTGTGGCACCCCATGGCTTGCGCCTGTTTCGTTGCGTCGGTTCGGCCGTCGTGATCGATGCGGGCTTCGTTTTGTCTGTCGTGCGCGCCGCGGGGGCGACGCACGGTCTGCGACCACCGCTGGCTCAATAGGGGGAGAGACGTCTTGGATTTGTTCCTTCAGCAGGTTCTCAACGGCCTGACGCTCGGCAGCATCTACGGGCTCGTTGCCCTGGGGCTGACGCTGGTTTACGGCATTCTGCATGTGCCCAACTTCGCCCATGGCGCGCTCTACATGGTCGGCGCCTATGTCTGCTATTTCACCATGGCGGATCTGGGGCTGAACTACTGGGTGGCGATCGCGGCCGCGGCCGTTGTGGTGGCCGCGATGTCGGTCATCTGCGAGCGGCTGGTGTTTCATCCGCTGCGCCATGCTCCGCCCATTCACGACAAGATCGCGGCGATCGGCATCCTGCTGTTTCTCGAAGCGGTGGTACAGATGTACTGGGGCGCGGATTTTCGTCGTATCCCCACGCCTTATGACCAGATTCTGCAGCTGGGCGGGCTGACCCTGCCGGCACAGCGGCTGCTGATCATCGTCGGCGCGTTTTCGTTGATGGGTGCCCTGCATCTGTATCTGAAAAAGACGATGACCGGCGCGACCATCGTGGCCATGGCCCAGAACCGCGAGGGCGCGTTTCTGGTGGGTATCGATGCCAACCGCGTGGCAATGATGACCTTCGCCATCGCCGGCGCGCTGGCCGCGGTCGCGGCCGGGCTGTTCGCACCGATCAATCTGGTCTATCCGGCCATGGGCCATCTGGTGCTGCTCAAGGCCTTCGTAATCATCATCCTCGGCGGCATGGGCAGCATTCCGGGGGCGATCATCGGCGGGCTGATCATCGGCTTTTCCGAAGCACTCGGCGGCTTCTATCTGTCGAGCACCTACAAGGACGTGATCGCGTTCGTACTTCTGGTGGTGATCCTGTCGATCAAGCCGACCGGTCTGTTCACCAAGGGGGTGCGCTAATGAACCGTGCAATCGATTTCATGCTCGGCTCGACCATGCGCTGGCTGCTGCTGGCCCTGGCGGTGATCTTTCCGCTGGTCACCGATAACGAGTACCACATCTATGTCATGGCGCTGGCCTTCATCTGGGCGATCGCCGTCTATGGCATGAACATCATCACCGGCTATTGCGGCCAGCTCAATCTGGCCCATGGCGGCTTCTTTGCCATCGGTGCCTACGTGGTGGCCATTCTCACCGTCGATCACGGCTGGCCCTTCTGGCCGGCGTTTGCGGCGGCCGGCCTGTTCGGTGCGGTGTTCGGCTTTGTGGTGGGCATCGTCTCGCTACGGCTCAAGGAGCACTACTTCGCCATCTTCACCCTGTGTGTCGGCTACATCATCTATCTGATGATCGATAAATGGGAGGCGCTGACCCACGGCTCGCTGGGCATTATCAATATCGCGCCGCCGGAAGGCTTCGGGCTTGTGGACTTCACCCAGACCATTCCCTTTTATTATCTGGTGCTGGCGTTTCTGGCACTGGCGATCTGGCTGACGCGCCGGATTTCCGAATCCCTGCTCGGGCGCACCTTTCGCGCCATTCGTATCAGTGACGATCTGGCCCAGTCGCTGGGTATCAATCTGATGCGCAACAAGGTTCTGGCGTTCGTGATTTCCACGGTCTATGCGGCGGCCGCGGGCGGGCTGTATGCCGGCGTGGTGCGCTTCATCGGCCCGGAAGAAGCCAACTTCATCCATACCTTCGACATGATCGCCTACCTGCTGGTCGGCGGTATCGGCACGCTCATGGGTCCGTTGCTGGGCACGCTGCTGGTGACCTGGCTGACCCAGGCGGTGCAGTCGCTCGAAGAATATCGAATGATCGTGTTCGGCCCGATGCTGGTGCTGCTCGTGATCTTCTTCCCGCGCGGCATCGTCGGCAGTTTCCTGGGCTGGCGCGGCCGACGCATGGCGCGTCAGGCACCGCGTTCGGCACGCGAATCGCGCGTGGAAGATGCCAGCAAGCACAGCGCGGATACCAAGGAGGCGCGTCACAATGCTTAATATCCGCAATCTCACCAAGCGCTTCGGCGGGCTGGCCGCGGTCGACAACGTGAGCGTCGAATTCGGCGCCAACCAGATCAACGCCATCATCGGCCCCAACGGCGCCGGCAAGACGACGTTCTTCAACCTCATCGCGGGGGCGATGCCGCCCACCGAAGGCGTGATCGAGTACAAGGGGCAGGATCTGGCCGGCAAGTCGCCGGATTCGATCGCCCGCCTTGGTGTGGCACGGACCTTTCAGACCACGATGCTGTTCGAGGAATCCACGGTGCTCGACAACCTGATTGTCGGTCATCGGCTGCGTACCGAATCGCGGCTGTGGGATGTGATCATCAATTCCAAGCGCCTCAGGGCCGACGAGAAACGCTGCCGCGACAAGGCTGCCGAAACCCTGGAGTTCGTGGGCCTGTCGCATATCGGCCATCGCTATATCGCCGATACCAGTCAGGAAGAGCGCAAACGTATCGCCTTTGCCTTGGCGCTGGCGACCGATCCGGAACTGGTGCTGCTCGACGAGCCGGCCGGCGGGGTGAATCCGGAAGAAACCGACGGTCTGGTCGATCTGATTCACAAGATGGTCGATCACGGCATCACAGTCTGTCTGATCGAACACAAGATGGACATGATCATGCGTATCGCCGACAAGATCATCGTGCTCGATCACGGCGAGAAGATTTCCGAAGGCACACCGGAACAGGTCAAGAACGACCCGGTGGTCATCGAAGCGTATCTGGGGAAAGAAGATGCTGAAGCTTGAGGGCGTCGACGCCAAATACGACAGTTTCAAGGCCCTGGACAACGTATCGCTGGAAATCGATGCCGGCGAGCTGGTGGTGCTGCTGGGCGCGAATGGCGCCGGCAAGACCACGTTGTTCAATACCATCAGCGGGCTGATGAAGCCGGCCGCCGGGCGTATCAGTATCGATGGCAAGGATGTGACCGGGCGCAAGCCCTCGGCGTTGGTTGCCGCGGGCGTGGTGCAGTGTCCGGAAGGGCGCAAGCTCTTTCCCGGCATGTCGGTACTCAAGAATCTGCGTCTGGGCGGTTATGTCCACCGGCGCGACCGGGCCGGCATGAACCACACGCTCGAGCATATTCTGGCCATGTTTCCGATCCTCGAAGAAAAGAAGGATCAACCGGCCGGCTCGCTGTCCGGCGGTCAGCAGCAGATGGTCGCCGTCGGGCGTGCGCTCATGGGCCGGCCCAAGTTGCTGATGCTGGATGAGCCGTCGCTCGGTCTGGCGCCGCTGGTGGTCAAGCAGGTATTCGAGACGGTGCAATCGATCAACGCCGAAGGCACGACCGTGCTGCTGGCCGAACAGAACGCCTATGCCGCGCTCAAGATTGCCAGCCGCGCCTACGTGATCGAAAACGGCAAGCTGGTCATGCAGGGCAGCCGTGAGGAAATGCTCGGTAACGAGGCCGTACGCAAGGCCTATATCGGCGCTTAGACATTCGAAAAATCTCGTAATCACACGAGTGCTAGCCAACCAACCCGAATAAAAGAGGGGAGATAGACAATGACATTCAAGAAAACGCTACGCCGCGCGGCGGTGGCCACGGCGCTGGCCATGGGCATGGTCGGTGCGGTTCATGCCGCGGAAAAGGTCAACATCGGCTTCACCGGGCCGCTGTCCGGCGGCGCCGCACTCTACGGCGAGAACACGCTGGAAGGCCTGCGCATGGCCGCCGAGGAGATCAACAGCAACGGCGGCATCGATGTCGATGGCACCAACTACGAAATCAATATCGTCAGCCTCGACGACATGTATTCGCCCAGCCGCGCGGCGGTCAACGGCAAGCGTCTGGTTCAGCAGTCCAACACGCCGGTGGTGTTCACCCCGCATTCGGGCGGCACCTTCGCGCTGCAGGCGTTCAACGAACGCGACGGCTTCCTGATCATGTCCTATACCTCGATTCCGTCGGTCACGGAAAAGGGCAATGAGCTTACGGTCAAGATTCCGCCGAATTTCACCGACTACGTGAAGCCGTTCACCAAGCTCACCATGGATCGCTTCGGCAACAAGCTGGGCGTGGCCAATGCCACCCATGACTATGCCAAGTATTGGACCAAGGCCTTCGTGCCGGGCTGGGAGGCGGCCGGCGGCGAAGTCGTGGCCAGCAACCCCATGGACTACAACAAGTCGGCCGATTTCTATACCGGCGTGAGCAAGGTGCTGTCGGCCAATCCGGACGTGCTGTTCGTGGGCGGTGCCTCGGAGCCGACCGGCCTGGTCGTGCGTCAGGCACGCGAGCTGGGCTTCAAGGGTGGCTTCGTGGTCATGGACCAGGCCAAGATCGATGAAGTCGCCAACGTAGCGGGTGGCCTGGAGGTCGTCGAAGGGGCCGTGGGTGTCACCCCGCTGGTCTATTCCGATAACCCGGGTGCGGCCGAGTTCGTGAAGCTCTACAAAAAGGATCACGACGGCGTGCCGACCTCCGAGACCGCGTATAACTACTTCGCCATGTTCCTGGTCGCCCGTGCCATGGAAGAGGCTGGCACCGTCGAGGATGCGAAAGCTATCCGTGCGGCGATCCCGCAGGCACTGTCCGCAGTGTCGACCAACCACAACCCGTACGAAGTCAAGAACATCACCGATAGCGGCAATCTGGCCGTGGATGTCGAAATCGCGGAAGTGGTCGATGGCAAGGTCGAGCTGCGCAAGGTCTCCGAGATCGGCGCCGAATAAGTCCTAGATGGGACACTCGCGCACAACAGGGGCACTTGGTGCCCCTGTGTTCTTTGTGTCCCGTGTTTCGAACGATCTGCCGTAGTTTGTACGGCACGTCGGTATAGACAGGAGCTTTCGTCATGACCCTCAATCGCCAGATCATTCTCGCCCAGCGTCCACAGGGGATGCCGGATGAAACCCACCTGCAGATGCAGGAAACCGACATGCCCAGCCCCGGTCCGGGCGAAGTGCTCGTCAAGACCATTTATATGTCTCTCGATCCGTATATGCGTGGCCGCATGAGCGCGGCCAAGTCCTATGCGACGAGCGTGGCCGAAGGTGCGGTCATGGAAGGCGCGACGGTCGGCGAAGTCGTTGAGTCCAACGACGACAGCATCGCCGTCGGCGACTATGTGCTTGCCCATGGCGGCTGGCAGGAATACGCCGTCCAAGCGGCCAAGGCTGTACGCAAGCTGGATCCGGCCGCGGCGCCGATCAGCACGGCCGTGGGCGTGCTCGGCATGCCGGGATTTACTGCGTATGTCGGCCTGGATGAAATCGGTCAGCCGCAGGCGGGCGAAACTGTCGTGGTGTCTGCGGCTGCCGGCGCGGTCGGGCAGGTAGTCGGCCAGATTGCGAAGATCAAGGGTTGCCGTGTGGTCGGCGTGGCGGGCGCGCCGGACAAATGTCGACATGTCGTCGAAAACTACGGCTTCGACGCCTGCGTGAATTACAAGGACGACGATTTCGAGGCACAGCTGAGCGATGCGTGTCCCGAAGGAATCGACGTCTATTTCGAAAACGTGGGCGGCAAGGTGTTCGATGCCGTGCGCGGCCTGCTCAACGACTTTGCGCGCATGCCGGTATGCGGGCGGATCGCGCATTACAACGACAGCGAAGCACCGCCTGGCCCGGATCGCCTGGTGGCGTTCATGGGGCAGGTGCTGGTCAAACGTCTGCGTGTCCAGGGCTTCATTCAGTTCGACTATCGCCATCGTTACAGTGATTTTCAGCGCGACATGAGCGCCTGGGTGCGTAATGGCGATGTGCGCTATCAGGAAGATATCGTCGACGGCCTGGAGAATGCGGTCGATGCTTTCCAGGGATTGTTGCAGGGGCGCAACCGCGGCAAGTTGCTGGTACGCGTAGCGGCCGACCCCACCCGCGGCTAGGGCGCGGCGTTGCACGGCCACGCACAGGCGCGAACCTACGCCACACTCGGCGAGCGCTTTGGCGCACGCTACAAGTGGTATGTGTCGGCCACGGTGATGCTCGGCACCTTCTCGGTGGTCCTGGCTGCGACCATCATCAACGTGGCCGTGCCCGCGATCATGACCCGTTTTGCGGTCGCCCAGGATCAGGTGCATTGGCTGGCGACCGGCTTTCTGGCCGCCATGACGGTCGGCATGCTCCTGAATGCCTGGGCAGCCGCACGCTTTGGCTCGCGCGGCGCCTTCGCCCTGGCGATGGGCGGGTTTATTCTTGCCTCGCTCGTCGGTGGTTTCAGTGGCGATTTCGCCGTGCTCGTTGCCGCCCGCGTGGGTCAGGGGCTCACCGCGGGGATGATTCAGCCGCATGCGCTGGTCGCCATCTTTCAGGTTTTTCCGGTGCATCGGCGCGGCCAGGCGATGGGTATTTACGGCATGGGCGTGATTCTCGGCCCGGCCATTGCGCCGGCACTGGGCGGGGTGCTCGTCGACAGTTTCTCCTGGCGGGCGACGTTCATCGTGGTGCTGCCGGCCTGTGCCGTGGCCGCTGGGCTGGCCTGGCGTTTTCTGCCCGGGCGCGGGCCCCGGCGCGCGTCGCTGGACTGGCTCGGTGTCGCGCTGCTCAGTGCCGCCTTGCTCGCCTTGTTATGGGCGATCGCCTCCTTGCACCGGCGCGGGCTGCTTGATCCGTGGGTCGGCCTGGCGCTGTTCGGCGGTATCATTCTGGCATTGCTATTCGTGGCCTGGCAGCGGCGCGTGCGCGAGCCGTTGCTGGAGCTGCGGGTGCTCGCCCAGCCCGGTTTTGCCAGCGGCTTCGTGTTGTCGATCGTCATGGGCGCAGGGCTGTTCGCCAGCACCTATCTGGCGCCGCTGTATTTTCAGCAGTCGGCTGGCATGAGTGCGTCGGCCTCCGGGCTGATGCTGGTTCCAGCGGGTCTGGCCATGGCGTTCGTGTTCCCGGTAGCCGGTCATTTGACCGATCGTGTGCCCATACGCTGGATCGTGGCCGCGGGTCTGGCGTTTTTCGTGGCAAGCATGGTGTTGCTGGCGGCCGCGGAAATCCCGACCTCGGCAGCCTGGCTGGTCGTGTGGGCACTGTTCGGGCGCCTGGGCGTGGGCTTGATGATGCCGCCGATCACCACCGCGAGCCTGGGTCTTTTGCCCGAAGATCAGCTCGATCGCGCTTCGGGTATTATCAATTTCGGCCGCCAGATCGGCGGCGCGTTAGGGGTGAATCTGTCCGCGGTTCTGGCGCAGTACGCCAGCGATTTCTATCGCTTTCGCCACCCCGACGAACCCGCCACCCGCGTGTTCGAAGCCGGTTTCGATTACGCGTTCGTGGTGCTCGCGCTGTTGTTCGTGCTTGCCTTCTGGCCGCTGCACAGGCTTTCACGTGCAATCGCGAGGGATGCGGTTTGATCCGGCTGATACAACGGGGATTGCCCGGAAAATCAAAAAAGATTAATTTCTCGATTCGGTCGGCGCCGCGCGATAATATTCAGCGCGCGCGGCCTTGTTTTAAAACCATGGTAGTTGGATCTGAACGTCTGTGTATAAGATCGAGGACATGGCGCACGGACAGAGCCCTGTTGCCATGCGACTTTTTCCGTATGGCATATACGCACGGTTATGTCTATCTTGTAGCCTTGCGCGGTGGTGGGGTGATCGATCAGGAGGGCTGGTACGGCCTGCGGTCGGGCAAGCGCCTTTGAGTTGTGGCTGCCAGACGATGGCGGCCCCGGGGTGATAATTGGAAAACCGATATTGCGGCCTTGTATTGGGCAGGCCGCGGTACAAACTGGTGGGTGGGGAATCTAGATCATGCGAAAGACGATGTCGTCGGACAGTGCGGATACGAAAGGCCACAACTATGTCACCGCGCTCGCGCGGGGGCTGGAGTTGCTGCGCTGTTTTGGCGATGCAGCGGAATATCTCGGTAATGCGGAACTGGCCAAGCGCACCGACATTCCGCGACCTACCGTATCGCGTCTAACCGCAACGCTTACCCAGCTCGGCTATCTGCTGTATATGCCGCATCTGGAGAAATACCGGCTGGGCCCGCGGGTACTCGATCTGGGCTATCGCTATCTGGCCAGCGAAGGCGTGGGCAATATCGCGCGTCCGTTCATGCAGGAACTGGCCGATGCGACCGACTGCATGGTCGCACTGGGCGTACCCGAAGGTGCGCAGATGACCTATACCCAGGCCTGTCAGGGCAAGGGACCGCTGATTCTGCGCTTGCAGGTGGGGTCCCGGGTGCCCATGGGGCTGTCGTCGATGGGGCTGGCATTTCTGGCTGCGCATACGCCGGCGGCGCGCGAGCCGTACTACGAGCGTATTCGCGCCGAAAGCAGCATGCCCTGGCCGCAGGTCGAATCGTTGCTCGAGTACGCCTATGAAGACTATGCCCGCTATGGCTTCTGCATGACGGCCAGTACCTGGAGTCGCGATATCAGCGCGGTGGGCGTACCGCTGGTGCTGGAGAATGGTCAGCGCGTGGTGTCGTTCAACTGCGGCGGTGCGGCGCAGCGGCTGACCCGCGAGGTGATGATCGACAATCTCGGCCCCCGGCTCAAGCAGGTGGTCGAACAGGTCAAAGCGCTGGTCGTAGGTAGCGACTAGCGATGGGCGAACGTAATGAAGCGGGTCATTTCTCGCTGGCCGATGCCAATGCCCGCTACGATCGCGGCTTTGCCGCGCACCTGGGTTTCGAGTTCGTCGAATGGGTGCCGGATCGCGCCGTACTCCAGCTCGACATCCAGGATTGGCATCTCAATCTCGCGGGCGTTCTGCACGGTGGCATTCTCGCTACGCTACTGGATATCGCCGGGGCGGCCGCGGGTAGTTATTGCCCGTATCCGGGGCGCATTCGCAAGGCGATCACGCTGTCCATGACCACCACGTTCACCGGCCAGGCCAGTGTTGGCATGGTGCGCGCAATCGGTCGCCGCCGTGCCGGAGGACAACGTATTTTCAACTCGAGCGTGGATATCGTCGATGCCGACGAGCGCCTGCTGGCCATCGGCGAAGGCACCTACCGCCTGCGCCGGGGTAGCGAAGATCCGCGCGGCGTAGCCAGCAACGCCTAAGTGTGTAAACCCACCAGGTTGTTCACGTCCCAGCCGAGTCGGCTAATGGGAGTTTTGTAATCGAGGCTGGCATGCGGGCGGTGCCAGTTATAGTGATGCAGCCAGTGCGGCAGGTGTGACGCACGTTGCTCAGAATGCGCATAGGATCGC
>NZ_APNF01000022.1:0-16241 GCF_040361235.1 Salinisphaera sp. S4-8
CGGACAGCCGGTTGATCAGCGCCCGTAGCATCGCGACCTCTGGCGGTGGCGGCGTCCACGCCGATAGTTTGGCCTGGCCGCCGAACAAACACAGTGCCCGAGCATCGGCGCGATCGGTTTTGTTGAGCAGCCCCATGGCCTTGGCGAAATCGCGTACTCGTTTGGGGTTGGCGACACAGGGCGTACAGCCAAGCTCATACAGCCAGTGCGCGGTTTTTTCGTGATACGGGCCGGTGGCTTCCATGACCACCCGTAACTGATCGGGCGTCGCGTCGAGCTTGTCACATAGCCGCTCGATCAATGCGTGCACGTCGGCCTGACTGTGAGCGACTTTGCGGTTGTACCACTTGTCCGTGCCGGGGCGTATGACCGCCGCATCCAGGCGGTTTTTGGAGACATCCAGACCGATAACGATCATAGGCACTCCTGCGTTGCATCAAGGCGCGACCCTGTTGATGCGTGTCGACTTGCCTTGTCCATTCAGACTCTCGGCCACGGCGGGCCGTGTCTTGGCATACCGTCCAGTCTCGACAGCGCGAAGCGCGGCGGGCAAGTCTGATCTACAGAACAGGCTTTGTGCCTTAGGTTGGATACAGTCTGCTTGCCCGGCGCATAGCGCCTGGTCGCGTATCAGGCGCTGGGTATCAACATACAAGGTTGGATTAGCGCAGCGTAATCCAACAAAGAACGAAGCCCCCCGAGTTAAACGGCAACGCGCCTCGAACCGCCCACGAGGCAGTTTCCATGTTGGCTTACGGCCTGCGGCCTAAGCCAACCTACAAGAGCGCGTCGTTTGCGGACGATAATAAAGAACCGTTCGCACACCGAAACAAAGGGCTCAGGCGTCGACGGGTTCCAGGCCGAGGGCTTCCGCACTCCCCTTGCCGGGGCGCAGGATCTGCGGCACCGCGGTGGTCAGATCCACCACGGTGGTCGGTTCCACGCCGGTGGCGCCGGCGTCGACGATGATATCGAGCTGTTTGTCGAAGGCCTCGCGCACGTCATAGGCTTCCGAAAGCGGGATATCGTCGTCCGGGCGCTGGGCGGTCACGGACATGATCGGCTCGTCCATGGCTTCGGCAATCGCGCGCGCGACCGGATGTCCCGGTACACGAATACCAATGGTCTTGCGCTTGGGATGGGCAAGCCAGTTCGGCACCACCTTGGAAGCCGGCAACACGAAGGTATACGCGCCGGGGGTGGCGGCCTTGAGCAGACGAAAGCTGGTGTTCTCGACCTTGGCATAGGTCGCGATCTCGGACAGATCACGGCATACCAGGGTGAAGAAATGATCGCGCCCGAAGCCGCGCATCTGGCGAATGCGATCGATCGCGCCCTTGTCGCCCATGGCACAGGCCAGGCCGTAGGAGGAATCCGTCGGATAGGCGATCACGCGCCCGGCCCGCAGTGCATCGGCCACCTGACCGATACGGCGTGGCTGGGGCGTTTCGGCGTGCACATGAACGATTTCGGCCATAGGGGCATTATATCCGCTACCTCGATGGCGCGGCAGGTTTTTTTGCCCGATTTGGCCGATCGTGGCCCGGATGCGGCACACTGCGCGTTATCGGCAAATGCACAACCTCAGCGCAGGACAACCACCATGGATTATTTCGCGATCGTGTCGTTCGATGTCGCCAACAGCAGCGATGGCCGCAAGAAAGCGGTCGACGAACACCGCGCCCGTCTCGAAGAGCTCGACCAGGCCGGCCGCCTGCTCACCGCGGGGCCGATGCCGCGCGTGGATGCCTACGGCAAGGTCAGCGAGGGCTTTCAGGGCAGCATCATCATCGCCGCCTTCGACAGCCTCGACGACGCCCGCGCCTGGGCCAAGGTCGACCCGTACAACGCTGAAGGCGTGTATATGGAAACCACGGTCTATCCGTACAAGAAGGTTTATTAAGGCATGAGCGACCGTATCCCGCGCATTCGCGAGGCACTCGAACAGGGCCTGAACACGCAGGACGTGGCGATCCGCGACGACAGCCACCTGCATGCCGGCCATGCCGGTGCAAAGAGCGGCCTCGGCCATTTTCATGTGACCATCCGCTCGCCGCGTTTTACCGGCACATCGCCCATCGAGCGGCACAAGCTCGTCTACGAAGCGCTCGGCACGCTCATGCAGACCGATATCCACGCGGTGTCGATACGCGCCCTGGCGCCGGAGGAATAGCCGCCGGCCGCGCGTTTTCGGCTGCGGGCGGCATGCGCGAGGCGAATTGAATAAAAACGGAACGCCCAGGCGTTCGGGGGGGAGACAACATGACCCATCGCCGTAACCGGCGTCTGCCAGCCGTGTTCGCCGCGACGTTCGCGCTATGCCTGCCGGCCCAGGCCCAGACCGGTGCCGCCGCGGACGAGGAAAACGGCGCGCAAACGCTGCAATCGCTGGCACCGATCGAGGTCGAAAGCCTGCGCCTGACCACCGAGGCGCTCACCACGCCCGCGGCGGTCGACGTCACCGAGGCGCGCGATATCCAGCAGGGTCGGGCCAAGGCCCAGCTCGACGGTGCGCTCAACCGCACGCCGGGCGTGTATGCCAACAACGGCAGTAACTTCGCCCAGAATCTGCGCATCTCGATACGCGGCTTCGGGGCGCGCTCGGCGTTCGGGGTGCGCGGCGTCAAGGTGCTCGTCGACGGCATCCCGGAAACCCTGGCCGACGGCCAGGCGCAAACCGACAGCATCGATCTGGGCGCGGTCGAGCGCCTGGAAGTCGTGCGCGGGCCGTTTTCCGCGCTTTACGGCAATGCCACCGGCGGCGTGGTCGATATCACCACCACCACGCCGGCGAGCGGGCCGGTGGATCGCGGCGAGCTGACCGTGGGCAGTTATGGCTATCGCCGTATCGAAGCGGCAACCGCACACGAGCGAGGCGACTGGGGCTATGCGTTGACCGCTTCACAGCTCGATCTGGACGGCTATCGCGCGCATAGCCAGGTCAAGAAACAACAGCTCACCGGCAAGCTCGAACGCCGCGTCGGCACGACCGGCACGCTGCGCCTGGTTACCCGCGTGCTCGATGCGCCGGATACGCTCGACCCCGGCGGCGTGACTTTGGAGCAGGCGCGTGCCGATCGCCGCGCCGCCCGCGATGCGAACCTGGCCTTCGATGCCCGCCAGTCGGCCTCGCAGCAAACGATCGGCCTGGTCTATGAAGACCAGCTTGCCGACAACCAGAGCTATCAGGCGAATCTGTTCTATACCCATCGCGACTTCATTCAGTATCTGCCGTTCGAAGATGCCGGCGTGGTCGCCTACGACCGCGACTTCTTTGGCGGCGGCCTGCAGACCACGCGCTTCGATACGCTGTTCGGCCACGAAAACCAGCTCGTGGCCGGTATCGAAACACAAATCCAGCAGGATGCACGCACCCGCTACGACAACATCGCCGGCGCTAAGGGCGCGCTCGGGCTCGACGAAGACCAGCAGGCCACCAGCATCGGCGTGTTCGCCCAGAACGTGTTCTCGCTGGCCCGCGACCTGGAGCTGACCACCGGCCTGCGCTACGACTATCTCGATTTCGATATCGACGACGCCTTCATTACCGCCACCGACCCCGACGATTCCGGTTCGCGCACCTACCACGAAGTTTCGGCCAACGCCGGCCTGAGCTACGCCTGGGCCGAGCGCCAGCGCGTGTATGCAAACGTCGCCAACGCGTTCGAATCCCCCACGTTTACGGAATTCGCCGATCCGTCCGGCAATGGCGGTTTCAACAGCGATCTCGAGCCGCAGAAGGCGGTGCAGTACGAAATCGGCGCCAAGGGCGAGATTGGCGAGCGCGCGCGTTACCAGATCAGTGCGTTCTGGATCGACGTACGCGACGAACTCGTGGTGTTCAACGACGACGGGCGCCGCGATTTTTACGAAAACTCCGGCCAGTCGCGCCGCAAGGGCCTGGAAGCCAAACTCGAATACGCCGTGACCGATACGCTGTCCGCGATGGCCGCCTATACGCTGGCCGACTACGAATATCGCGAATTCGTCGACGACAACGGCAACGACTATGCCGGCAACAGCATCCCCGGCCTACCCGAAGAACGGCTGTTTGCCGAACTGGCCTGGCGCAATCCCGACATCGGCTATGCCACGCTGGATATGCGCTATGCCGGCGCGTTCTATGCCGATAACGCCAATACCGCCAGGATCGACCACGCCTGGATATTCAACGGCCGTGTCGGCAAGAAGATCGAGGCCGGCGACGACGATCTCACCATCTATTTCGGGATCGACAACCTCTTCGACGAAGTCTATTTCGACAATATCCGTATCAACGCCTTCGGCGGACGCTATTACGAACCGGCGCCGGATCGCACCTTCTATACCGGGCTGTCGTACGCGCTATAGCTGCGTCGCTCAGAGATTAGCGATTAGCGATTAGCGATCAGCCAGAAAACGCTCGAGCGTCTGTGCGTCGAGCTGATCGAGTTTCACGATTTCGGCGCTGGCCTGGGCGGCCGCGCCTTCGGCCTTGCGTCGCAGGATGACGAGCGGTTGGTAGGCATCAAACTCGGCAATACGAAAGGCCACCGTCGGGTCGCGTTCGACGTCGCCGGGCGTATGGACTCCGCAACGCACCACCGACCATTCCGTGTGGGTCTGTTCGAAATATTCCCAGCCATCGGCCTCGGCCGCTTTTCGAAACGCCGGCTCGACCAGCGACTCGACCGTCTCGCGCACCTGCTTTTCGATCGTGGCGCGACGTTCGGCCAGACGCTCGTTCGCGCCGAGTTTGGACTGTACTTCATCGGTGGTGACTTCAAGCCAGCTACGCGCCACGAGACTCTACCTGTGTGAACGAACAAACGGCGGCCAAGCGTAAGCGTTGGCGTGTTCGCGTACAAGCGTCAGCCAATGACAGCCAGGAACCTGGGCCCAGCCTGGCGTGGTCGCGACCGATTAAGTAGCGCTTCCCTAGCCCGCCTTGGGCTGGCGCGCGCGATGCGAGGACGGCGTATCGGGTTTTTCGTAACCACAGCTCGCCCGGGCCTGATCGGCGGCATCCACCAGCAGATCGAGCATGGGCTGGCGCTGTTCGGCATCGATGCCTTCGGCCAGTGCCTGGCGCGCGGCCGCCGCAGCGCGCTCGACTTCGGCCAGGTCGCGTGCGCATTGGCTATCGCTCGGCGTCACGAACAGCGTACTGCAGCCGGACAGCGCAACGATCGTGGCCATCGGTGCAACAGCTTTAAGAACGGACTTGGCCATCGAGATATTCCTTTTGCGCACGGTGTGAAAATTACCCGGCCGCGGGTTATTACGAGCCGGCCTCGTCGAGCAGCGCAACAAAGCCGGCCTCATCGAGCAGCGTCACGCCCAGTTTTTCGGCCTTGTCGCGTTTACTGCCCGGACTGTCGCCGGCGACGACGTAGTCGGTTTTCTTGGACACGCTCGAGGTCACCCGCCCGCCGAGCGCTTCGATACGCTGTTTCGCCTCGTCGCGGGTCAACCCTTCCATGCTACCGGTGAGCACGAAGGTCTGGCCGGCCAGCGGCTGGGGGGTATCGTCGGTATCGACGGTCTCCCAGACCACGCCCGCGTCGATCAACGCATCGATCACGTCCAGATTACGCCGTTCGCTGAAGAAATCGGCAATGCACTGGGCCACGCGCGAACCCACGCCGGGAACCGCCTGCAGGCCTTCGGCGCTCATCATGCGCGCATGCTCGGCTTTGGTAGCGGCCTGTTCGTCGGCCTCGGCCTTGCGCTTGAGATAGGCCTCGGCCTCGGCGCGCAGTGCGTCGAGCGTGCCGAAATGACGCGCCAGATCGCGGGCCATCGTTTCGCCGACTTCGCGAATACCCAGGGCGAAGATGAAGCGCTCGAGCGTGGTCTGCTTGCTGGCCTCGATCGAGGCCAGCAGATTGGCAACCGATTTCTCGCCGTAGCCTTCGCGTTCGACCAGTGCATCACGATGGGTGTGCAGGGCAAAAATATCGGCCGGTGATTCGAGCAGGCCTTCATCCACGAAGGCCTCGATCTGGCGCTCGCCCAGGCCATCGATATCCAACGCCCGGCGCGCGGCGAAATGCTTGAGCGCTTCGCGCCGCTGCGCGGCACAGACCAACCCGCCGGTACAGCGGGCCACCGCCTCGCCTTCGATGCGCTCGACCGCCGAGCCACACACCGGACATTCGCCGGGCAGTTCGATGGCTTTTGCATCGTCGCCCCGGCGTGCGACTTCCTTGACCTCGGGAATCACATCGCCGGCCCGGCGTACGACCACCATATCGCCAACGCGAATGTCCTTGCGCTCGATCTCGTCCATATTGTGCAAAGACGCATTGGACACGGTCACCCCGCCCACGAACACGGGCTCGAGCTTGGCCACCGGGGTGAGCGCGCCGGTGCGCCCGACCTGGAACTCCACCGCGTTCAATCGCGTAGTCGTCTCCTCGGCCGGGAACTTGCGCGCGATCGCCCAACGCGGCGCCCGGGCAACAAACCCGAGCTCGTCGCGTACCGCGCCGTCGTCGACCTTGAACACGCAGCCGTCGATTTCGATATCCAGATCGGCACGGCGTTCGGCCATGGCCTCGTAGTAGGCCTTGCAGCCATCTAGGCCCTGCACGCGATCGACATGGTCGCTGATCTGAAAGCCCCAGGCCTGGAGCTGCTGTAGCTGTTCGTACAGGCTCGAAGGCAGCGCCATGCCGTCGATACGGCCAATGCCATAGCCCATGAACGCCAGCGGCCGGCGCGCGGTAATCTTCGAATCCAGCTGGCGCAGACTGCCGGAGGCCGCGTTACGCGGATTCACGAACGGCTTGTGCCCTTCTTCGACGAGCCGCGCGTTGAGCGCTTCGAAACGCGAGCGCGCCAGCACGACCTCGCCGCGGATTTCAATAAAATCCGGCGCATGGTCGCCGGCCAGGCGTAACGGCAGATTGCGGATGGTGCGGGCGTTGGGCGTGATGTCTTCGCCGGTAATACCGTCGCCACGGGTGGTCGCGCGTACCAGCACGCCGTTTTCATAGCGCAGATTCAGCGCGGTGCCGTCGAACTTGGGCTCGGCACAGTAGGCCAGTTCGCTGCCGTCGACCGCTTCGCGCGCACGCCGGTCGAACTCGGCCAGTTCATCGTCATCGAAACAGTTGCCCAGCGACAGCATCGGCGTGGCGTGATCGACCGACTCGAACTTGTCCGACGGCGGCGCACCGACCCGCTGTGTGGGCGAGTCGGGCGTGACCAGTTCCGGATGGGCAGACTCGATCTCCTGGAGTTCGCGAAACAGCCGGTCGTACTCGGCGTCCGTTATGGTCGGATCGTCGTGTACGTAATAGGCCCGGCTGTGCTCGGCGAGCTGTTCGGCGAGCTGCGCGGCGCGTTGGCTTGTCGCGCGATCGGCTGCCACTATCGGCGCTTGGCGATCTTGGCGCGGCGGTCGAGATCGGCCACCTGATCGAGCATGTACTGGGCGGTCTGGGCCTTGAGCAGCGCACGCTTGTCGTCGAGCACTTCGCCACCCAGTGCCTGCGCCAGCCCGTTGGCGGTTTCCATCATGTCGCGCAGAGCGACCCCGCCTTCGATCGGGCCCGGAACCACCGTATACAACACCAGACCCGGCGTATGCAGATGGTCCTGGTCGACCGGATCGAGCGTGCCGGGCTTGAGCATGTTTGCCACCGCGAATACCGACTCCGGGATGCCGTGGGTTTCGGTGACACGGTGGAACTGATCGTTGAGGCCGAACTTGAGATCCTGCGATTGCAGCGCGGCATGCACGTCCGGGCCGTCGAACATACGCCCCGCGGGCGCGGCCACATGCAGCAGAAATACTTCCTGTTCGCCGCCGGGCGGTGCGCTCGGTGCGCGCATGTTTTCGACCCGCTCGCTGGCGCCGGGCGTTGCGGCCGCGCTCGGCGCCGCCGGCGCATCGGCCGCCGCCTGCTCTTCCGGCAACGGCTTGGGCTCGGCGCCGCGTTTCTTGTACGCGGTCCAGGAGGCTTCGACGCCGTCCTCGCCGATGGTTTCGTAGTCGCCATCGTCGAGCGGTGCATCCTTTTTACCGGCCGCGCGCCGGCTGGCCGGTGTGTTTTTCGACAGCGTACGCACGCCCACGATGTAGGAGTCGCCGCCCAGCGATTCGCCACGATCCGCGCCGTCGTCGCGCCCACCGCCCGGCGTGGGCGCATCGTCATCCATGCCCTGCCAGGGATCGTTACCGGCCTGGCGGCGCATATACCAGTAGGCGCCGCCGACCACGGCGATCAGGAGAATGAGTAGAAGCCATTGCACGATAGACATAGGCGCTTTTGTCGATAAGTTGCGTGGCGCCGGCTCAGCCGGCCATGTCGAGGGCCTGATCGATATCGACACTGACCAGACGGGATACACCCGGCTCGGCCATGGTCACGCCGTGCAATTGCTCGGCGAGCGACATCGTCAGCTTGTTGTGCGTAATCACGATGAACTGAACCTGCGCCGACATCCGCCGTACGAGTTCGCAAAAACGCGATACGTTGGCATCGTCGAGCGGCGCGTCGATTTCATCCAGCATACAAAACGGTGCCGGGTTGAGTTCGAACAGGGCGAATAATAGCGCAACCGCGGTCAACGCTTTTTCCCCGCCCGACAACATTTGAATCGAGGCGTTGCGTTTACCGGGCGGGCGCGCCATGACGCGGATGCCGGTGGCCAGCCAGTCGTCCTCGGTGAGTTCGAGCGCGGCTTCGCCGCCGCCGAACAACTCGGGAAACATACCGGCAAACCGGCTGTTGACCTGTTCGTAGGTGGCCTTGAAGCGCGCCCGGGTTTCGCGGTCGATACGCGCGATCGCGCTTTCCAGCGTTTCCAGCGCCTCGGCCAGATCGGCATGCTGCTCGGCCAGATAGCGCTCGCGTTCGGCCTCCGCGTCGTATTCCTCGATCGCGGCCAGATTGATCGCGCCCAGGCGCTGGATCTTGCGCTCGAGCGTGTCGATGGCGGCCGTGCAGCTTTCGATAGTGGCGCCTTCTTCGAGGCTGGCCACCAGTGCCGCCGGCGTTTCGCCCAGCTCTTCGATCTGTTCGGCGATACCAGCCCGGCGTACGCCCGTGGTTTCGACATCGATCTTGGCCTGCTGCAGGTTTTCCCGGGCGGCGTCGACGCCCTGCTCGGCCTGCATCAGCTGCTGCGAAACCTCCTGCAGGGATTTTTCGCTGGCCTTGAGCGCTTCGCGCGCGGCGCGCAATTCGCGCTCGGCACGGTGCTGGGCTTCCATCGCCTGTTCGTGTTCGCTTTCGTCGGGCGCGGGTGTGGCCTCGTCGGCGCTGGTCGCGTTGTCCTGATCGAAATCGGCCAGCCGGGTTTCGACCTGGGCGTGAGCCTCGCGCGTATCAGCCAGGCGCTGGCTAATCGACTGGGCCTGGCCCCGGTTCTGCTCGGCGCGGCTTTCGATTTCGCGTAGTGCCCGTTCGGCGCTGGCGTGGGCTTTGCGCGCGTTGTCGCGTGCCGCACGGCTTTCGGCCAGTTTGGCCTGGGCCTGACGCCGGGCGGTACTGAACGCCTCGGCCTCTTCTTCCAGGCTGGCGATTTGCGCGCCGAGGCGTTCGGATTCGTTTTCCGCCTCGCCGATCTGGCTGTCGAGATCGGCCAGCTCGTTGTCGAGTTCCGCGCGCCGGCGCGCGAGTTGCTCGGCACGAATTTCGCGGCCCTGCTGTTCGGCGCGGGCCGCCTCGAGTTCGCGCCGCGCCTGGGCGATACGCTGTTCGAGCGCGCGCCGCTGTTCGCGGCGTTCGTCACGTTGGCCGCGCTGGGCGTCGAGCGCTTGCTGACGGGTGTCGAGCTCGGCCTGTTCGGTGTCGATCGCGGCCGCGAGGCTTTCGATGCGCTGCTCGCGCTCGAGCACGCCCTGCTCGGCCGAGCCGGCGGCCGGCGTGACCAGGCTGTTGGGCCCGACACAGCAGCCATCCAGGGTCACAAAGCGTTGATCCTCGGCCAGCGCGTGGCGCTGTTCGAGGGCAGTGGCCAGATCGTCGACCACGAATACGCGTGCGGCCAGCGCGGCGATCACCGCCGGCGCTTCGATGCCTTCGGCCAGACTGGGTGTATCGGCCGGGCCCTTGCCGCTACGAACCGCGCCCGGCGCGTCGGCTTCCACCAGCGTGAGCGACTCGCCCGGCCACTCGCCCTCAAGCCTCGGCAGGCGTTCGACCAGAAACCCGCGCAACCACGGCCCGAGCACGGCTTCGGCCGCAGTCTGCCAGGCCGCGCGCACCTTCACCCGGCGGGCTACGCCCGCGGCTTCGGTCTGGGCGTTGTCGGCCAGCCACTGAGCGAGCGTGGCGTCGTCTTCGCGCAGCACCGACTGCTGGAGCTGGCGCTCGGAGGCAAGACGCGCACGGGTTTCGCCCAGTTGGGTGCGGCGCGTTTCCACATCGCGCTCGGCCTCGGCGATTTCCTCGCGTAATGCCTCGGCGGCCTCGGCCTGTTCGGCGGCGCTGCGCTCGTCTTCGGCCAGGCGTGCGGCCCGCGCTTCGATATCCTGGGCGCCGGCGGCGAGATCGCCGGTGTCTTCGTCGTCGAGCTTGGCGCGCTCGGCGCGACGCTTGTCGCGGCGGTTGGTCAGCTGCTGGGCGCGTTCGCTGGCATAGCGGGCGCGCTGGCGTTCGGCATCCAGCTGCTGGACGGGGTTTTGTTCCACGCTGTTGTGTGCGTCCCACGCCGCTTCGGCCTCGCGAGCAGCGTTTTCGGCGGCTTCGAGCGTCTGGCGGGCAGTCTCCAGAGCCTGTTGCGCGTCGGCATGTTCGCGCGCGAGCCCGTCGGCGGTGTCGACGTTTTCCTGTTCGGCCTGTTCGTCGTCGGCAATACGCTTGGCCAGCGCGTCGCGGCGTTCGACCAGTTCGTCGCGTTCACGCTGGCGCAGTTCGCGCATTTCCTTCGCATGCGCCAGCGCCTGGGCGATACGCGAGGCCTGGGCCTGGGCATCGTAGAAGGCGGCCTGCTGGGTCTGGACCGCGCTCATGGCCTGTTGCTGGGCTGCAGCTTCGGCCTCGCGCGCTTGCTGGGCGTTGCGCTGGGCGGAGATGGCTTCACGCAGCGCGTTTTCGCTTGCGCGCAGGCGCGTTTCGGCGGCTTCGACCTTTTCGTTTTCGGCGGCCCAGCGCAGCGCCAGCAACTGGGCGCGCAGCTGGCGTTCCTCGGCCTTGAACTGCTTGTATTTCTCGGCGTTGGCGGCCTGGCGCTTGAGTACGCCCAGGCGTTGGGTGACCTCGCCGATCAGGTCATTGAGCCTGTCGAGGTTTTCGCGCGTATGGCGCATGCGGTTTTCGGTCTCGCGCCGGCGTTCCTTGTATTTGGAAATACCGGCGGCTTCTTCGAGCACCTGGCGCATGTCTTCGGGCTTGGCTTCGATCAGCCGATTGACCGCGCCCTGCTCGATGACCGCGTAATTGCTGCGCCCGCCCAGGCCCGTACCCAGAAACAGGTCGATAACATCGCGCCGGCGCGATTTGGTGCCGTTAATGAAGTAGCGCGAGCCGCCGTCGCGCGACAGCTCGCGCTTGACCGAAATTTCGCTGAACGCACCGTACTGGCCGGTGAGCGTGGCATCGCTGTTGTCGAACTTGAGCTCGACCGAGGCGCGGCCGACCGGCTTGCGGGCCTTGGAGCCGTTGAAGATGACGTCTTCCAGCGCTTCGCCGCGCAGCTGGCGCGCGCTCGATTCACCGGTGACCCAGCGCACTGCGTCGATCACGTTGGACTTGCCGCAGCCATTGGGGCCCACCACGCCGGTGAGATTGGACGTGAGCGTGAGCGTGGCCGGGTCGACGAAGGATTTGAAACCGGCCAGACGGATCGAGGTCAGGCGCATCGGCAGCGTACCCGGGGCGCATGCGTGCCGCGTCGACGTGCGAACGCGTCGAATTGTGGAATACGGCGGCGCAAATCGGCCTCCCCTGACGGGCGAATGCAAAGCCCGCTAGTGTAACCTAGCGGGCTTCGTTGAGAGCAAAAGCGTGTCATTCACGGAGAGACGATGCCGACCCAACCGAGCCGCGATCTCGAAACCTTCCCCAATCCGACGCCGGAGCGCGATTACACGATCCGTATGCGTATTCCGGAATTCACCTGCCTGTGCCCGAAGACCGGCCAGCCCGACTTCGCCACGCTATATCTGGAATACGTGCCGGAAGCGAGCTGCGTGGAGCTGAAGTCGCTCAAGCTCTATATCTGGTCGTTTCGTGACGAAGGCGCGTTCCACGAAGCGGTCACCAACCGGATCCTTCAGGATCTGGTGGCCGCGACCCAGCCGCGCTTCATGCGTCTGCGGGCAGAATTCTGGATGCGCGGCGGTATCGATACCAGCGTGATTGTCGATCACCGGGCCGATAACTGGCATCCCGGCACGCCGGTGGATCTACCCTGACCGTCAGGGCCGGCCCACATCGGGCCGGCCACTGCGTGTTAGCGCATCAGAATCAGGTTGTTGCCCTGAACGCGTACCCGCGTGCCGGGGCTGATGCTGGCCGCGGTATCGACATTGACCGTGCGTGAGCCGCCGGCGTCCATGGCGACCGCCACCTGATAGACCGTCTTGCGCTTGACGCGTTTTTCGATCTCGCGGCCAGCGAACACGCCGCCGAGCGTGCCAGCGATCTGGGCGATGGTCTTGCCCGAACCACTACCGATCTGGCTGCCGACCACGGCCCCGGCCACACCGCCTGCCACGCTGCCGATCAGACTCGGGTCGCCATTGGTGGTCACCGGGGTAATCGAACTGACCGTGCCGCAATCGCCACAGACGGGCTGCTCGTTGCGCTCGGCCTCCTTGCGGGCTTCGGCGCGCGCCTGCTGCGTGGCGCTATCCGACTTCTTCGCGGCCTCACTTTGATGCTGTTCGGCCTCGCGTTTTTCGGTCTTGGCTTCGGCGACCTTTTTCTCGGCCGCCGCTTTGTCCTCGCGGGCCTCGGCTTCGGCCTGGGCTTTCTTGGCCGCCTCGACCTTGGCCTGCGCGGCCTCGAGTTCGGCGTTGGCCTGTTCCAGTTCGGCCTGGGCCTGATCGCCATCGTTCTGGGAACAGCCGGCCAGCGTCAAAAAGAAGCAGCACAGCAGTACGGCAAATACTCGCGAGCGCGGGTTGTTCATGGCGGTCTTCCTGGGTTGTTCTACACTCATGCGCGAAAGCGGCGCCGGCCCATGTCCTATCGCGGCGCGCCGCAGCGATCCGAATTCTAGCGCCATTACCCGAACGCAAGATGAATCCGATTACCGAATTCAGCGCCGGCCCGAGCTATCTGCTGCGCGGCTTTCGCATGCTCACCGAACCGTCGTTGCGCCGCTATGTGGTGATACCGATCGTGATCAATATCGTGTTGATCGCGCTGCTCGTATCGCTGCTGGGCTGGCAGCTGGATAGCTGGCTCCATGCCTGGCTATCGGGGCTGCCGGACTGGCTGGCCTGGCTGGAAACCCTGTTGTGGTGGGTGGGCGTGGTAATGGCCACGCTGGCCTTCTGCTACGTATTCACGCTGCTGGCCAACCTGATCGCCAGTCCTTTCAATGGGCTGCTGTCGGCCCAGGTGGAACGGCTTGTGACCGGCAACGCGCCGGAATCCGGCATGAGCCTGGCCGGCGAAATGGCCGACGGTGTGGTCAGCGAATTGCGGCGATTACGCTATTACCTGGCGCGCGCGCTCATGCTGGGCATAGTAAGCCTGGCGCTGCTGTTCATCCCCGGTGCCAATCTGGCGATCGCGCCGCTGTGGTTCATCTTCGGCGCGTTCATGCTCTCGTTCGAATATCTGGACCAGCCCATGGCCAACCGCGGGCTGCGCTTCGATGACAAGATACTGCGCATGCGTGCGCGCCGTTGGCGACATCTGGGCTTTGGCAGCCTGGTTACGCTGATGACCGCCCTGCCGCTGGCCAATCTCGTGGTCATGCCGGCCGCGGTGGTGGGCGCGACGCTGCTGTATCTCGAGTGTCACCCGGCGACTACGACGCCCGTTACGCGGGGCGAGCCAGGCTAAGCCGCAGGACGGCCGACGGCGTTGATGCGGCGCAGGATATCGAGGTCGACGTAATCGAAGTCGAAGCCGGGCGATTTGAGAATGGTAACCGGCAGATCGGGCTCGCCGAGTGAATCCAGCACGGCGCTAGCGTTATCGAAGACCTGATCGCGGGTATCGGCATTAACCGTCACCAGCGCGGGCACATGGGCGCCATAGGCGGCACGTACGCCCGCATTCGAGTCTTCGATGGCGATACAGTCTTCCGGCGCACAGCCAAGGCGCTCGCAAGCCATACGATAGACATCCGGCGCGGGTTTCTTGTGATCGACCTCGTCGCCGCAGACGGTCAGCTCGATATAGTCCAGCAGACCGTCACCCAGCGCATAGGCCAGAAACGGCTCGAGCGTGGCACGCGTGGCGTTGGTGACGATCGCGATACGCAGCCCGGCATCACCGGCTTCGCGAATCAGGCGCGCCACCCCGGCGCGTAGTGGCACCCGGCCCTTGCGCAAGCGATCCTTGAAATAACGGGACTTGCTCTGATGCAGCTCGGCTACCCACCCTTCGCGGTCTTCGCGTACCCGTTCGTCGTTGTCGCCAAGCTCCGGGTCGTAGCGGTCCAGATAATGATTGATCCGCTCGCGCCCGCCCGAGATGAGCAAAAGCTTGCGGTAAAGCTTCTTGGTCCAGCGCCAGTCCAGGCCATGTTCCTTGAACGCGCGGTTGTAGGCCGGTAGATGACCTTCGGGTTCCGTATCGGCGAGAGTGCCGTCGACATCGAAAAGCAGCGCGCCAAGCGTCATGGGCAATAGCCGGGGTTGGCCGGGGTTAGCGAGAGGCGCAAGTCTGCCAGAACCATGCCAGAATGGCACGCACGGTAAGAAAATCGTTGCACCAACGTGCTAGGCCGTGCTAAACGTACGCGCTGTTATCCGACCCGGGGGCCGCATGGCTGCTACTCAGAAACAATCGAAACTCGAGGCGCCTCAACAATTTACGCCTTACACCCCGAAAGAGGGTGAAGAGTATATGAATGAGGCGCAGCGCGATCACTTCCGCCGCATCCTGGTGAACTGGAAACGCGAGCTCATGGAAGAAGTCGATCGCACCATGCATCACATGAAGGACGAGGCCGCGAACTTCCCGGACCCGACCGATCGTGCGAGCCAGGAATCGGAGTTCAGTCTTGAACTGCGCACGCGTGATCGCGAGCGAAAACTCATTCGCAAGATCGATCAGGGCATCGCCCGAGTGGACCGCGACGAATACGGCTTCTGCGATACCTGTGGCACCGAGATCGGCATTCGTCGTCTCGAGGCCCGCCCCACCGCGACCTTGTGCGTGGACTGCAAAAGCCTCGACGAGATCCGCGAGCGCCAGCTCGGCCGCTGAAACCAGCGCCTATCGGCCCGCAAACGCCCGCCTCGTGCGGGCGTTTTTATTACCGCCGACTCAATGCCCTACGTTTGCGTCGGCCGATCTGGCACAATCGTATTGCCGCGATGCAGCAAGCTGCGCGCCGCGCTACTCTCAAATGACGGGGCAAGGGGATGAGTGACAAGACACGCATCATCAAGAAGTATCCGAACCGGCGACTATACGATACCGAAGTCAGCCGCTACATCACCCTGGAAAACATCCGCCAACTGGTGATCAAGGGCGAGCACTTCACCGTGATCGACAAGCGCAGCGGTGACGATATTACCCGCAGCATCCTGCTCCAGGTCATCAGTGAACAGGAAGAAGGCGGCGACCCGATCTTCCGTACGGAAGTCTTGCGCAACATCATCCGGTTCTACGGCGACTCCATGCAAAGCACCGTGAGTTCGTACCTGGAACTGTCGCTGGAGTTCTTCAGCGAGCAGCAACAACAGTTCAAGCACCGTATGGCACGCTTGCTGGACGTCAACAACCCGCTCACCGCCCTGCGCGAACTTTCGCAGTATCAGGTGCCCATCTGGCGCACCGTACGGCGCGAATTCCTGGCCAATCTCAAGCGCAAGGAAAAAGATAGCGACACGCCGCAAGTTGGCCAGTCATCGGCCGATACAGATGATCGTGACAAGCAATCGGACCAATAGAAAAACGATAGAACTTTTTCCAACCACGATGCTTGACTAAAGTCGTAGACGGCGTATACTGCAACGCAACATCAGCGAACACGCTGATAACCGAATCTCCTCCGAAAGGCCTGACGGCCTTTCTCGCACCTTGCCCCCTTACCCTAGGGGGCTTTTTTATGGTTCATCGCACATTACCGGGAAATGCGTCTCGGATCTTGAGGAAGAAGTAGGCGCTGTCCCG
>NZ_APNF01000023.1:0-15538 GCF_040361235.1 Salinisphaera sp. S4-8
CCACGTGACCAATCGTGCCGACGTTTACGTGCGGCTTGTTACGCTCGAATTTTGATTTGGACACGGCGACTACCTCTTATGCCTTTTGCGACTGGTTGCGGGTGAGCCCTTCGATTACATGCGAAGGTGCTTCCGAATATTTCTCGAACTGCATGGTATAGGTGGCACGACCCTGGCTCATGGAGCGCAGATCGGTCGAATAACCAAACATTTCCGACAGCGGCACTTCAGCAGACAGCTGCTTGCCGGTGGGAATGTCTTCCATACCCTTGACGGTGCCGCGACGGCGATTCAGATCGCCCATCACATCACCCATGTATTCTTCGGGCGTGACGACTTCGACGTCCATCATCGGCTCAAGCAGAACCGGCGACGCCTTGCGCGCACCATCCTTGAACGCCATCGAGCCGGCTATTTTAAAGGCGGCCTCGCTGGAGTCAACGTCATGGTAGGAGCCGTCGTAGAGCGTGACCTTGAGATCGACCATCGGGTAGCCGGCGACCACACCGTTGGTCATGGCCTCCTGCACACCCTTGTCCACCGAGTTGATGTATTCCTTGGGAACCACACCGCCGGTAATGGCATTGATGAACTCGTAGCCCATGCCCGCTTCTTCCTGCGGCTCGAGCCGCAGATAGACGTGACCGTACTGACCGCGACCGCCGGACTGACGAACGAACTTGCCTTCCTGCTCGACTTCCTTGCGGATCGTTTCGCGGTAGGCCACCTGCGGTGCGCCGACGTTGGCTTCCACGCCGAATTCGCGCTTCATGCGATCGACGATGATTTCCAGATGCAGCTCGCCCATGCCCGAAATGATGGTCTGCGCGGTTTCCTCGTCGGTACGCACTTGGAAGGACGGATCCTCCTGGGCCAGCTTCGACAGGGCCACGCCCATCTTTTCCTGATCGGCACGCGATTTCGGCTCGACGGCCACCGCGATAACCGGGTCGGGGAACTCCATGCGCTCGAGAATGACCTGCGAGTCCGGCGCACACAGCGTATAACCCGTGGTGACATTCTTCAGGCCGACCACAGCGGCAATATCACCCGCACGCACTTCCTTGATCTCCTCACGAGAGTTGGAGTGCATTTGCAGGATACGGCCGACGCGCTCTTTCTTGTTCTCGATCGGGTTGTAGACCGAGTCGCCGGAGGAGAGCACCCCGGAGTAGACACGAATGAAGGCCAGCGAACCGACGAACGGGTCGGTCGCGATCTTGAATACGAGCGCCGAGAACGGCTCTTCGTCACTGGCACGGCGCTCGATCTTGACTTCGGGATCGTTCGCGTCCTGGCCCTTGATCGGCGGCACTTCGGTCGGCGCCGGCAGGTAGTCGACGACCGCGTCGAGCATCGCCTGCACGCCCTTGTTCTTGAACGCGGTACCACACAGGCACAGGCAGATTTCGTTGTTGATGGTGCGCGTGCGCAGACCGGCCTTGATGTCGTCGTTGGACAGCTCACCGTCTTCGAGGTACTTGTCCATCAACGCTTCGTTGGCCTCGGCGGCCGCCTCGACCATCTCTTCGCGATACTTCTCTGCATCGGCCTTGAGATGATCGGGGATTTCGCGCGCTTCGAACGTACGACCTGCGTCTTCTTCGTTCCAGTAGATCGCCTGCATGCGCAGCAGATCGACCACGCCTTCGAAATCGTCTTCCGCGCCGATCGGCAGCTGGATGGACACCGGATGGGTAGCCAGACGATCGCGCATCATCTGCACGCAGCGATAGTAGTCCGCACCCAGCTTGTCCATCTTGTTGACGAACACCAGCCGCGGCACGTGGTACTTGTTGGCTTGGCGCCATACCGTTTCCGTCTGCGGCTCGACACCGGCGTTGGCGTCGAGCACACATACCGCGCCGTCGAGCACACGCAGCGAACGCTCGACTTCGATGGTGAAGTCAACGTGGCCGGGCGTGTCGATGATGTTGATGCGGTACTGCTCGGGGAACTGCTGCTCCATGCCCTGCCAGAAACAGGTGGTCGCAGCCGAGGTGATGGTGATGCCGCGCTCCTGCTCCTGCGCCATCCAGTCCATCACGGCCGCGCCGTCATGCACTTCGCCCATCTTGTGAGAGATACCGGTGTAGTAGAGCACACGCTCGGTGGTCGTGGTCTTGCCGGCATCGATATGCGCCATGATGCCGATGTTGCGATAGCGCTCGAGAGGATGCTTGCGGGCCATGAAAGTCTCTTGAATCTTGCGAAATGGAGCGCGCGAAAAACCGCGCGTCTTACCAGCGGAAGTGCGAGAACGCCTTGTTGGCGTCGGCCATCCGGTGCGTGTCTTCGCGCTTTTTAACCGCGGCGCCACGATGCTCGGAGGCATCCAGCAGCTCGCCAGCCAGACGCTGAGCCATGGAATGCTCGCCACGCTTGCGCGCTGCGTCGATCACCCAGCGCATGGCCAGCGTAGTACGGCGTACGGCACGCACTTCGACCGGGACCTGATAGGTCGCACCACCGACACGGCGGGACTTGACCTCGACCGCCGGACGGATGTTGTCCAGCGCTTCCTCGAGAATCTCGAGGGGCTCGTCGGTGCCTTTCTTGGTACCGATCTGGGTCAGCGCGCCGTAGACGATGGCCTCGGCCTTCGACTTCTTGCCATCTTCCATGATCATGTTCATGAACTTGGCCAGCAACTCGCTGTGATAGCGCGGATCGGGCAGAATTTCGCGACGCGGCGCGGATGCACGACGGGACATAGTGAACCTTTAGGTAATTCGGTGAACTAGTGCGTTCGGACTAGGACTTCGGCTTCTTGGCGCCGTACTTGGAACGGCCCTGGCGGCGTGCCTCGACGCCCGAGGCGTCCAGCGCACCGCGCACCGTGTGATAACGCACACCGGGCAAATCCTTTACACGACCGCCACGAATGAGCACGACCGAGTGTTCCTGCAGGTTATGCCCTTCGCCGCCGATATAGCTGGCGACTTCGAAACCGTTGGTCAGACGAACACGTGCAACCTTACGCAGCGCGGAGTTCGGCTTTTTCGGCGTGGTGGTATAGACACGCGTGCACACACCACGGCGCTGCGGACAGCCCTGCAGCGCGGGTACGTCGTTCTTCTGGCGCTTGTCTTTGCGGCCCTTGCGGACCAGTTGGTTGACCGTAGACACGTCGTCACCCTACTCGATCGATTAAAAATATTAAGGCAGCGCGACCCGACGTCGTGCTGCCGTTAAAGGACGGCGGATACTAATAGTGGCGCGCCGCGCTGTCAAGCACGGCGCGCCATATCACCTCAGGCCGAGTCTTCGTTGGTGGATTCCTCGGCTTCGGCCTCGTCGCTGGCGCCGGGGATCTGTTCGTCGCGCGGCAGCGCGCCTTCCAGATCCAGCGGCCCGAGACGCTCGCGGCGGCGCTGCTCGTGGTACGCAAGACCGGTACCGGCCGGAATCAGACGACCGACGATGACGTTCTCCTTGAGGCCACGCAGGTCGTCGCGGGCGCCGCGTACGGCGGCCTCGGTGAGCACGCGCGTAGTCTCCTGGAACGACGCCGCCGAGATGAACGACTCCGTCGACAGACTGGCCTTGGTGATGCCCAGCAGCAGGCGGTCGAATGTGGCCGGCTGCTCGCCCTTGGCCTCGACCCGGCGGTTTTCGTTGAGTACCGCCTGGTATTCCGCCTGTTCGCCCTGCAGGAAGGAGGTATCGCCGGCATCGACGATTTCCACCCGGCGCAGCATCTGACGCACGATCACCTCGATGTGCTTGTCGTTGATGCGCACGCCCTGCAGGCGGTAGACGTCCTGGATTTCCTTGACCAGATAGTCCGCCAGCTTGGGAATACCCTGCAGGCGCAGGATATCGTGCGGCATGGGCTCGCCATCCGAGATGATCTCGCCCTTCTCGACGTGCTCGCCTTCGAACACGTTGATCTGGCGCCACTTGGGAATGAGGATCTCGTTCTCGTAGCCTTCCGAGTCCACGATCTTGAGGCGCTGCTTGCCCTTGGTCGCCTCGCCGAAGCGAATCGTACCCGCGGCCTCGGCAAGAATCGCCGGAACCTTGGGCTTGCGCGCCTCGAACAGATCGGCCACACGCGGCAGACCACCGGTGATATCACGCGTCTTGGACGATTCCTGCGGAATACGGGCGGTGACGTCACCCACGACCACGCTCTGGCCGTCCTCGACCACCACGATGGCCTTGGGCGGCAGACTGTAGGCCGCCGGGATTTCGGTGCCCGGGAAGTTGAGCTCGTTGCCGTCGTTATCCAGCAGCTTGATCACCGGACGCAGGTCGCGATTGCCCTGGCCACGCGATTTCGGCTCGGTAACCACCAGCGTGGATACACCGGTGATCTCGTCGATTTCGCGCTGGACGGTCACACCCTCGATGAACTCCTCGAATTTCACCTTGCCGGCGACTTCCGAGATGATCGGGTGGGTATGCGGGTCCCAGTCGGCCAGACGGGCGCCGGCCTCGACCACATCGCCCTCGCCCACATGCAGACGTGCACCGTAGGGGATCTTGTAGCGTTCCTTCTCGCGATAATTGTCGTCCATGACGCCAATTTCGCCGGAACGCGACACGGCCACCAGGTGGCCGCCCTCGGCATGTTCGACCGTCTTGATGTTGTGCAGTTTGACGGTACCGGCGGACTTGACCTCGACCCCGTCGGCCGAGACCGCACGCGATGCGGCACCACCCACGTGGAAGGTACGCATGGTCAGCTGGGTACCCGGCTCGCCGATCGACTGCGCAGCGATCACGCCCACCGATTCGCCGATGGATACCTGCTCGCCCCGGGCCAGATCGCGGCCGTAGCACTGCGCACAGACACCGAACGGCGCTTCGCAGGTGATCGGGCTGCGCACGTGGACCTCGTCGATCGAGTTGACCTCGAGCAGATCCACTTCCTTTTCGGAGAGCAGCTGACCGGCGTTGAGCAGGGTGTGGTTGGTGGCCGGATCGACAACGTCGGAGGCCAACACACGACCGAGCACGCGCTCGCGCAGGGGTTCGACCACATCGCCGCCTTCGACGATGGGATACATCTTGATGCCCTGGTCGGTCCCGCAGTCGTGATCGGTAATGACCACGTCCTGGGACACGTCCACGAGACGGCGGGTCAGATAACCCGAGTTCGCGGTCTTGAGCGCGGTATCGGCCAGACCCTTACGCGCACCATGTGTGGAGATGAAGTACTGGAGTACGTTCAGACCTTCACGGAAGTTCGCGGTAATGGGCGTCTCGATAATCGAGCCATCCGGCTTGGCCATCAGGCCACGCATACCGGCCAGCTGACGAATCTGGGCCGCACTACCACGCGCGCCGGAATCCGCCATCATGAAGATCGAGTTGAACGACGTCTGGTCGATGGCATTGCCTTCGGAGTCGACCACTTCGTCGAGACCGAGTTTGTCCATCATCGCGCCCGCGATCTGCTCGTTGGCACGCGACCAGATATCGATGACCTTGTTGTAGCGCTCGCCCTGGGTCACGAGACCGGAGGTGTACTGCTCCTCGATCTCCTTGACCTCGTCCTCGGCACGCGCCAGCACGGTGGTCTTTTCTTCCGGGATCACCATGTCGCCCACGGCGATGGAAATACCCGCCTTGGTGGACATGCGAAAACCCGTGTACATCAGCTGGTCAGCGAACACGACCGTGTCCTTGAGACCGACATCGCGATAGCTGGAGTTGATGACATCGCCGACCGCCTTCTTGTCCAGCTCACGGTTGATGAGCTTGAAGGGCAGGCCCTTGGGCAGGATTTCGGACAGCATCGCACGGCCGACCGTGGTTTCCACGATCCGGGTAACCGGCGTCTGGTTATTGTCCTCGTCCACATCGACGTCGTTGATACGCACCTTGATATGCGCCTGCAGATCGACCTGCTGGGCATCATAGGCACGATAGACCTCGGAGACGTCCGCGAAGGTCATGCCCTCGCCGAGCTGATTCACGCGCGAACGCGTCATCCAGTACAGGCCGAGCACGACGTCCTGGGTCGGTACGATGATCGGCGCACCGGAGGCCGGCGACAGGATGTTGTTCGAGGCCATCATCAGCACGCGCGCTTCCAGCTGTGCTTCGATGGACAGCGGCACGTGGACGGCCATCTGGTCGCCGTCGAAGTCGGCGTTGAAGGCGGTGCAGACCAGCGGATGCAGCTGGATCGCCTTGCCTTCGATGAGCACCGGCTCGAACGCCTGAATACCCAGACGATGCAGGGTCGGCGCACGGTTGAGCATGACCGGGTGCTCGCGGATGACCTCCTCGAGCATATCCCAGACTTCCGGCTCTTCACGCTCGACCATTTTCTTGGCGGCCTTGATCGTGGAGGCCAGCTCCAGACGCTGCAGGCGCGAATAGATGAACGGCTTGAACAGCTCCAGCGCCATCTTCTTGGGCAGACCGCACTGGTGCAGCTTGAGCGTCGGGCCGACCACGATGACCGAACGGCCCGAGTAGTCGACACGCTTGCCCAGCAGGTTCTGACGGAAACGGCCCTGCTTGCCCTTGATCATGTCGGCCAGCGACTTGAGCGGACGACGGTTGGAGCCGGTGATCGCGCGACCGCGACGGCCGTTGTCGATCAGCGCGTCCACGGACTCCTGCAGCATGCGCTTTTCGTTGCGCACGATGATGTCCGGGGCGTTGAGTTCGAGCAGGCGACGCAGACGGTTGTTGCGGTTGATCACGCGACGATACAGATCGTTGAGATCCGAGGTCGCGAACCGACCGCCGTCCAGCGGCACCAGCGGACGCAGATCCGGCGGCAGCACCGGCAGCACGCGCATGATCATCCACTCGGCCTTGTTGCCCGACTGCTGGAAGTACTCCAGCAGCTTGAGGCGCTTGCCGAGACGCTTGATCTTGGTGGCCGAACCGGTGGCATTGAGTTCTTCGCGCATGCGCTGGGCTTCTGCGCCCATGTCCATGTTGCGAAGGATGTCGAGCACCGCTTCCGCGCCCATCTTGGCCGCGAATTCGTCGCCGTACTGTTCGACCGTATCGAGGTATTCCTCTTCGGTGAGCAGCGAGTACGGCTCGAGCGGGGTCATGCCCGGATCGGTGACCACATAGGCTTCGAAATACAGCACGCGCTCGATCGCGCGCAGCGGCATGTCGAGCAGCAGGCCGATACGGGACGGCAGGCTCTTGAGGAACCAGATATGGGCGACCGGCGAGGCCAGGTCGATATGACCCATGCGCTCACGACGCACCTTGGTCTGGGTGACCTCGACGCCGCATTTTTCGCAGATCACACCGCGGTGCTTCATGCGCTTGTACTTGCCGCACAGGCATTCGTAATCCTTGACCGGGCCAAAGATACGCGCACAGAACAGCCCGTCACGTTCCGGCTTGAACGTACGGTAGTTGATGGTTTCCGGCTTTTTCACCTCGCCGAACGACCACGAACGGATCGTTTCCGGCGACGCGAGGCCGATCTTGATGGCGTCGAATTCTTCGACGTCGTCGGCGCTCTTGAACAGATTCAGCAGATCTTTCATGGGGTACTCCAGATCGTGAGGGGCGTGGACACAACGCGCGGCGGTGGGTTAATCCGCCGCTGGCGGCCGGGCTTGCCGGCCGCCACCGCGTACCTCACTAATCATCTTCCTCGAGTTCGATGTTGAGACCCAGCGAACGGATTTCCTTCGTCAACACGTTGAACGATTCGGGCATGCCGGCATGCATCTGGTGATCGCCGTCGACGATGTTCTTGTACATGCGGGTACGGCCCGTCACGTCGTCGGATTTCACCGTGAGCATTTCCTGCAGCGTGTACGCCGCGCCGTAGGCCTGCAGCGCCCAGACTTCCATTTCGCCGAAGCGCTGACCGCCGAACTGCGCCTTGCCGCCCAGCGGCTGCTGGGTGACCAGCGAGTACGGGCCAGTCGAACGGGCATGCATCTTGTCGTCGACCAGATGGTTGAGCTTGAGCATGTACATATAGCCGACGGTCACCGGGCGCGAAAAGGTTTCGCCGGTACGGCCGTCGATGAGCGTGGCCTGGCCCGATTCCGGCAGTCCGGCGAGCTTGAGCAGACGACGAATCTCGTCTTCATCGGCACCGTCGAACACCGGCGTGGCCGTGGGCATGCCGCCCACGAGGTTACCGGCCATCGTCATCATCTCTTCGTCGGTGAGACTGTCGATGTCTTCCTGGGTACCGCCTTCCGTGTAGTAGGCCTTCTTCAGGAATTCCCGAATCTCGCCGACGGCCTGCTGCTGCTCGAGCATTTCGCCCACGCGCAGACCAATGCCACGTGCTGCCCAGCCCAGATGCGTTTCCAGCACCTGACCGATGTTCATGCGCGAGGGCACGCCCAGCGGATTGAGCACGATATCGGCCGGGGTACCGTCTTCCAGATACGGCATGTCCTCGACCGGCACGATCTGCGAGATCACGCCCTTGTTACCGTGACGGCCGGCCATCTTGTCGCCCGGCTGCACACGACGCTTAACGGCCAGATAGACCTTGACCATCTTGAGCACGCCCGGGGCAAGCTCGTCGCCCTGGGTGATCTTTTCCTTCTTCGACGTGAAACGACGCTCGAAGTCGGCCTTCTGATCCTTCAGGCGCTGGGCGATGGATTCGAGCTGCGACTGCGCGCTTTCGTCCTGCAGACGAATATCGAACCACTTGCCGCGATCCAGACCGTCGAGATAGTCGGCGGTGATCTTGGCATCGGCCTTGAGCTTGTTCGGACCGCCATCAGCGACCTTGCCCAGCAGCATGCTGCGCAGGCGATCGAACAGGTCGTCTTCGAAGATACGTTGCTGGTCGTTGAGGTCCTTGCGCACCTCGGCCAGCTCGTCTTCCTCGATCGACAGCGCACGGGCGTCCTTCTCGACGCCGTCACGCGTGAATACACGCACGTCGATCACGGTGCCGTCCATGCCCGGCGGCACCCGCTGCGAAGAATCCTTCACATCGGATGCCTTCTCGCCAAAGATGGCCCGCAGGAGCTTTTCTTCCGGGGTGAGCTGGGTTTCGCCCTTGGGCGTGACCTTGCCCACCAGGATATCGCCGGCCTTCACTTCGGCGCCGATATAGGCAATACCGGATTCGTCCAGCTTCTGCAGCGCGGATTCATTCACGTTCGGAATATCCGAGGTGATTTCCTCCGGCCCGAGCTTGGTCTCACGCGCGACACAGGTCAGTTCTTCGATATGCACCGAGGTGAAGCGGTCTTCTTCGACCACGCGCTCGGAGATCAGGATCGAGTCCTCGAAGTTGTAACCATGCCAGGGCATGAAGGCCACCAGCAGGTTCTGGCCCAGGGCCAGCTCGCCCATGTCGGTGGACGGGCCGTCGGCCAGCACGTCGCCGCGCTCGATACGATCGCCCGGGGCGACCAGCGGCTTCTGGTTGAGACACGTGTTCTGGTTCGAACGCGTGTACTTGACCATGTTGTAGATATCCACGCCCGCTTCGTCGGCCGAGGTTTCGTCGTCATAGACACGAACCACGACACGCGAGGCGTCGACCTTGTCGACTACACCGCCACGACGCGCGGTCACGGCGTTGCCGGAGTCGATCGCGACCTTGCGTTCGATACCGGTGCCCACCAGCGGCTTGTCGGCACGCAGACAGGGCACGGCCTGACGCTGCATGTTCGAGCCCATGAGCGCGCGGTTGGCGTCGTCATGCTCGAGGAACGGCACCAGCGAGGCGGCCACGGACATGATCTGCTTCGGCGACACGTCCATGTACTGGACGCGATCCGGCGAGGCCATGGTGAACTCGTTCTGATGACGGCAGGAAACCAGCTCGTCGACCAGATCGCCGTTGTCGTCCACACGGGCATTCGCCTGTGCGATGACGTAGCGGCCTTCCTCGATCGCCGACAGATACTCGACCTCTTCGGTCGCGCGGCCGTTCTCGACCTTGCGATACGGCGTTTCCAGGAAGCCGTAGTCGTTGGTACGCGAGTAGACCGACAACGAGTTGATCAGACCGATGTTCGGGCCTTCCGGCGTTTCGATCGGGCAGATACGGCCGTAATGGGTCGGGTGCACGTCGCGCACTTCGAAGCCGGCGCGCTCACGGGTCAGACCACCCGGCCCGAGGGCGGATACACGACGCTTATGCGTGACCTCCGACAGCGGGTTGTTCTGGTCCATGAACTGCGACAGCTGCGAGGAGCCGAAGAATTCCTTGACCGCGGCAGCCACCGGCTTGGCGTTGATCAGATCCTGCGGCATCAGGCCTTCGGATTCGGCGATCGACAGGCGCTCGCGCACCGCGCGCTCGACACGTACCAGACCGGTACGGAAGGCGTTTTCGGCCATTTCGCCGACCGAACGCACACGCCGGTTGCCGAGATGGTCGATATCGTCGGTCTGACCGATGCCGTTACGAATCGACACCAGCTCCTTCAACACATCGATGATGTCGTCATTCGACAGCACCGATTCGCCGGTCGCGTCTTCGCGGCCCAGGCGACGGTTGAACTTCATGCGGCCGACGGCCGACAGGTCGTAACGGTCTTCGTTGAAGAACAGATTGCCGAACAGGTTCTCCGCGGCGTCCTTGGTCGGCGGCTCGCCGGGACGCATCATGCGATAGATCTCGACCAGCGCTTCCAGCTGCGTGGTGCTGGGATCGACCATCAGCGTGTTGGACATGTACGGACCGTGGTCCAGGTCGTTGACGTACAACGTCGGCACGTCCTGGATGCCGGCCATGCGCAGCGCTTCAACCAACTCTTCGGTGAGCTCGGTGTTGGCGGGGGCCAGTTCTTCGCCGGTGTCGGTGTCGATGATGCCGCGCGCGAGCACCTTGCCCACGAGATAGCTTTCCGGCACTTCGAGACGGTCCACGCCCGCCTCTTCCAGCTTGCGGATATGGCGCACCGTGATACGGCGGCCTTCCTCGACGATCACGTCGGAACCGGCCTTGATATCGAACGTCGCGGTTTCGCCGCGCAGACGTTCGGGCACGAGCTCCATTTCCACGCCCTTGTCGGACAGGTGGAACATGTTGGTCTCGTGGAAGATTTCCAGCATCTGCTCGGTGTCGTAACCGAGCGCGCGCAGGAGCACGGTCGCCGGCAGCTTGCGGCGACGGTCGATACGTACGTAGACGTTGTCCTTCGGATCGAACTCGAAATCGAGCCACGAGCCGCGGTACGGGATCACGCGCGCGGAATACAGGTACTTGCCCGAGGAATGCGTCTTGCCACGATCGTGGTCGAAGAACACACCGGGACTACGGTGAAGCTGGTTGACGATCACCCGCTCCGTACCGTTGATGATAAAGGTGCCGGTGTCGGTCATGAGCGGCAATTCGCCCATGTAGACTTCCTGCTCCTTGATATCCTTGACCGGCTTCGGGTTCGCCTTGCTGTCCTTATCGTAGATGATAAGACGCACGGTCACGCGCAGCGGCGCCGAGTAGATCATGCCGCGTACGCGACACTCCTTCTCGTCGAACACGGGCTGACCGAGCCGATAGCTGACATATTCGAGCGCGGCACTGCCCGAATGACTGGACATCGGAAACACCGACGAGAACGCGGCATGCAAACCCATACCGGCGCGCTTTTCGGGATCGAGATCCTTTTGCAGAAACTGCCGGTACGAATCCAGCTGGGTCGCCAGCAGGAACGGCATCTCCAGCACTGAAGGCTGTTTCGCAAAGTCCTTGCGAATACGTTTTTTCTCGGTAAACGAGTAGGCCATGTCACTCAACCCTCTGGTTGGACTTGCTGCAAAACCGTGAGTTGTTTCGCAGCCGGTATCGCGCGCGCTTTCGGTCGGGGGCAACGGGAAAAGGCCGGCAGCGGCGCGCGCTACCAGCCAATTCTCCTAAAGCGTCAAATTATCGTTTCGAACAATGCCTTTGACGCGTCCTGCCTTACTTGAGCTCGACCTTGGCGCCGGCTTCTTCAAGCTTGGTCTTCATTTCTTCGGCTTCTTCCTTGGCCACGCCTTCCTTCAGGGTCGCGGGCGCGGATTCCACCATTTCCTTGGCTTCCTTGAGACCCAGGCCGGTGATGGCACGGACCGCCTTAATAGCGCCAACCTTGTTGTCGCCGAAGCTGGCCAGAACCACATCGAACTCGGTCTGCTCTTCGGCAGCTGCGGCTTCGCCGCCGCCACCGCCGGCCGCGGCCATCGCCACAGGCGCCGCCGCAGAAACACCGAACTTCTCTTCCATCATCTCGACGAGCTCGACCACGTCCATCACGGACATTTCGGAGATCGCTTCGAGTACTTCTTCCTTCGTAGCAGCCATTATTCGCTCCTAATACGTTTGGGGCCACACGGCCCGATTCAAATGATTCAAGCAGCCTGCTTTTCGTCGCGGACTGCAGCCACGGTGCGGGAAAGCTTGGCGACCGGCTCGCGCGTGGTCCGGGCCAGCTTGTCGATGGGTGCTTTCATCACACGCATCAGCTGGGACAGGGCCTCGTCACGGGTCGGCAGCTTGGCCAGACGGTCGAGCTGATCGCCGGGCAGCAACTGCCCGTTGAACGAGATCGCCGTCACCTTCAGGGCTTCGTGATCCTTACGAAAATCACTGACAACGCGCGCCGCCGAACCCGGATCTTCCAGGGAGAACCCCAGAATGACCGGCCCGACGAAGGCATCGCTCATGCATTCGTAATCGGTGCCCTTCAGGGCCAGCTTGGCCAGATTGTTCTTGACCACCTTCAGATACGCACCACCCTGACGGGCGTTTACGCGAAGGGCGTCCATCTGACCAGCGGTGAGACCGCGGTATTCCGCAAGTACTGCGGAATGCGCACGATTCGCCACGTCGCTGACTTCTGCCACCATGGCCTGCTTGGCTTGAAAACTCATGGCCATAGTCATCACTCCTTGAGCAAACCGACGACACATGCCGCCGGATGATTGACCGGACACGCCCGAAGACATGCCCGTCGACGACTGCCGCTTGGCACTTAACGCGCCGCACGACACACGTCATCTACGTAGGCTGGCGTTGTCGCCTTTAAGAGCCGACACCCTCGGCTCGCCTAACGGTCTTTGACGACGCAGCCATCCAAAGAGCGGGCTGCGCTACAAAGAACTCATCGATCGGCGGCACGCCATGCGACGTGCCGCCGAATATCCACTAGGCCGCGTTCGAACTCGCAGCGTCCACGGCCAGCCCGGGACCCATCGTCGTCGACAGCGACACCTTCTTGAAATACACGCCTTTGGCGTTCGCCGGCTTGGCCTTGCGCAGATCAGCGATCAGCGCAGCCAGGTTTTCCTTGAGCGCGGCGTTTTCGAAATCCACCTTGCCGATCGCGCAGTGGATGATGCCGGCCTTGTCGGTGCGGTACTGCACCTGACCGGCCTTGGCGTTCTTGACCGCGGTTTCCACGTCCGTGGTGACCGTGCCGGTCTTCGGGTTCGGCATCAGGCCTTTCGGCCCCAGGATCTGACCCAGACGACCGACCACCGGCATCGCATCCGGCGTCGCCACGACCATGTCGAAGTTGATCTCACCGGCCTGAACCTGCTCGGCCAGGTCGTTGAAACCGACCACGTCGGCCCCGGCGGCCTTGGCCTTTTCGGCGTTGTCGCCCTGGGTGAACACGGCTACGCGCACACTCTTGCCGGTGCCGTTGGGCATGACCGTCGAGCCACGCACGTTCTGGTCCGACTTGCGCGCGTTCACGCCAAGATTCACGGCCACTTCGACCGACTCGGTGAACTTCGCACTGGAGAGCTTCTTGAGCAGATCGAGCGCTTCGTCGACCGGATAGACCTTGACCGGATCGATCTGATCGCGGATGGCGGCCTTGCGCTTGGAAATCTTCGCCATGGCTTAGCCCTCCACCTTGATGCCCATCGAGCGGGCACTACCAGAAATGATGCGCACTGCCGCATCCATGTCGGCCGCATTCAGATCGGCCCACTTGGTTTCGGCGATCTCTTCGACCTGCGCGCGGGTCACGGTACCGACCTTGTTGCGCAGCGGATCGGCCGCACCACTGGTGATCTTGGCCGCTTTCTTGAGCAGAATCGCCGCCGGCGGCGTCTTCTTGACGAACGAGAAGCTGCGATCCGAGAAAACGGTGATGACCACCGGAATCGGCAGACCGGGCTCGATATCCTGCGTTTCGGCGTTGAACGCCTTGCAGAATTCCATGATATTGACGCCGTGCTGACCTAGCGCCGGACCCACGGGCGGGCTCGGGTTGGCCTTGCCGGCCGGGATCTGCAGCTTGATATAGCCTGCAATCTTCTTGGCCATTGAACTACTCCTTCAGGTGCATGCGCCGCGGGCCTGCCCCGGGCTCCCTGTGACAACGAATACGGCGCGTCGTGCGCCGCGGTGATGAATCAGCTCTTTTCGACCTGATCGAATTCCAGATCCACGGGTGTCGAACGCCCGAAGATCGTGACCGCCACACGTAGACGGTTCTTTTCGTAATTGACTTCCTCGACCACGCCGCTGAAATCGGCGAACGGGCCGTCGATGACGCGCACTTCCTGACCCGGCTCGAACACCGTTTTCGGGCGCGGCTTCTCGACCGACTCTTCGACGCGATTGAGGATCTGATCGGCCTCGGCATCGGTAATCGGTGCCGGCCGATCGGCCGTACCACCAATGAAACCGAGCACACGCGGCACACTCTTGACCAAATGCCAGGTGTCGTCGTTCATTTCCATGTGTACGAGCACATATCCCGGAAAGAACTTGCGTTCGGTGGTGCGGCGCTGGCCATCCTTGACTTCGACCACCTCTTCGGTGGGGACCAGAATGTCGCCGAAATAATCTTCCATGCCATGGCGTGCCGCGTATTCCTTCAGGGAATCGCGCACCTTCTTCTCGTACTGCGAGAAGGCATGAACCACGTACCAATGCTTGGCCATAAGTATTCGCCTTGCGCCTAGCGGCCGGTCAGAAGTTGCACAGCCCAGGCGAGCACAATATCCAGCGCCCAAATGAACACGGCCAGAATGAGAACCACGACCACGACCATCAATGTGGTCTGCACCGTTTCGCGGCGCGTCGGCCAGACCATGCGGCGCAACTCGGTACGCGACCCCTGGATATAAGACCAGGCGGTCTTGCCGATCGCGGTCTGCAGCGCTATGGCGATTGCAACCGCGGTGCCGCCCAACAGGCCAAGCACGCGCACGAGGTCGGTATGCGCCGTGAAATAGTAGTAGCCGACCATGCTCGCCAGCAGCACGCCAATGGCTAGCCATAGCAGCGCTGTGTCGAGCAGGGAGCTCGTACGTTTTTCTTGGGTTGCCATCGACGACTCGACCAAAAAGTGGAAATGCCTGCCTACGTGGCAGGCCAGGAGGGACTCGAACCCCCAACCTGCGGTTTTGGAGACCGCTGCTCTGCCAATTGAGCTACTGGCCTATGCGCGTAAACTCATTGCCCGCGAAAAAGACGGCGGATGTTAGCACAGTTTCCAGCTTTGGCAACTGCCCCGCCGTTTTCGCGACTACAAACACGAAAGCGGCGCTACGCGCGATTCGGCTTCAGACCGACCGTGCGCACGCCGCAATCGCGTTATTCCACTATTCCGTAATCTTGGTCACGACGCCGGCACCCACGGTGCGGCCGCCTTCACGAATGGCGAAG
>NZ_APNF01000024.1:0-14085 GCF_040361235.1 Salinisphaera sp. S4-8
CTGTGTTGATGGGCTTTGGCATAGGTGCCGTCGATAAATGCCCATTCCAGATCAGGGTCGGTGATCAGCGCGTTGGCAATCCGCCACCACTTCCCGCTCTGAGACCAGGCGCGGAAGCGTTTGTAGACCGCGTTCCAAGCGCCAAAGACCTCGGGCAGGTCGCGCCAAGGGCAACCTGTACGCATTCGGTAGAGCATGCCTTCAACCGTCAGACGTAAATCCGATTTGTCGTAGATCGATTCGGCAAGCAAAATACGTTTGAGCTTGGACCAATGCTCATCTGTGAGTATTTGTCGGGCCATCGCAGGCTCGTCGTTGTGTTGCTGGTAACACCACAATACGAGCCTGCCTTTCCTACAATCAATAACTTAGCGCAAAACGGCAACACGCCCTAGGCAAGAAGTACAGTGCCGAGTTCAAGGCAGAGGCCGTCGAACTCGTGCGATCGTCACCAAGCAGTGCGAGCGCGGTCGCCCGCGATCTCGGGCTCAGCCCGACGATGCTCAACCGCTGGTGCCGCGAGGCCCAGCGTTCGTCGAAGCCGGTATTTCAGGGCAGCGGCACGCTGCGTGATCAGGAGCTGGCCCGCCTTAAGCGCGAGCTCGCACAGGTCAAGAAGGAGCGCGAGTTTTTGCGCGACGCGGCAACGTACTTCGCCAAGGAATCGTCGTGAGGTACGCGACGATCCAGCGTTGTCGCTCGGAATATCCCGCCGAGTTGATGTGCCGCTGCCTCAAGGTCTCGACTAGTGGCTTCTATGCGTCGGCGAATCGATCGCCCAGTCGCCAGGCTCGCGCCAATGCGCGGCCAACGGAGAAGATCCACACACTACATCGCGACAGTGATGGCGTGTTCGGTGCGCCGCGGATCACCGAGACGCTGCAGTTCGAGGGCGAGACCGTCAGCCGCAATCGGGTGGCTCGACTCATGGCCGCGAGCGGCCTCCAGGGTATCCCGCAACGGCGGCGCTGACGGGCCAAGCCTTCCGGCGATCGGCCGACGCATGTACGTAATCACCTCGAGCGCGACTTCGTCGCGCTCGAACCCAACACGAAATGGGGGGCCGACATCACCTATATCCGAACCGCTGAAGCTTGGTTATACCTGTGCGTCGTTGTCGACATCTATAACAAGGCCGTGGTCGGCTGGTCGATGAGTTCTCGTCAGACCGGGATCTCGTACTCAAAGCCGTGCTGATGGCGCTTTGGCAGCGCGAGACGCGCGACGAGCCGGTCGTATTGCATGCGATCGAGGTACGCAATTTACCAGCGACGACTACCAACGCTTTCTACGCGGCAACAACATGATCTGCAGCATGAGCGCGGTCGGTCACTGCGGCGACAATGCCGCGGCCGAAGGCTTCTTCGGCATGCTCAAGCGAGAGCGCGTGAACCGGCGCCGTTAACAGACGTTGGCCGAAGCCCGAACCGATGTCTTCGATTACATCGAGCGCTTCCATAATCCGCGTATCCGACAGCGCATGGCTGCTGAAGATCAAAAGTATCCGTTAACCTTTTCTCAACCGTCCGCCGAAACGGGGTAGAACCCCAGGGCACGGCCGCGGTCGTGGTCGGCTTACTGCTGGCCGCATGCAAGGCCAAGGGCGAATTCAGCCAGAAGGTGTATGAAAAGACGCACCTGGGCACCGTGAGATAGAGATCGGTCTAGGAACAGGTGTACGAAAAGACGCACCCGTACACCCGTCACCGCGCATTGATTAGTGCAGGATGCCGAAGCCCTTTCATGCCGGGCTATAGGCAGCTCTACTCAGGCCGAGGTGTACGAAAAGACGCACCCATACACCTCCGCGCTCAGCTTGCTAGGTGTACGAAAAGACGCAGCGGCGAATGGCACCAAACCCATGCGGTGTATAAAAGACGCACCGGGACACTGAGATGCACGGCCCAGAGGTGTACGAAAAGACGTCCCGTACACCTGAGACCAACACCTACAAGGTGTACGAAAAGACGCTCATAGAGGGCAATGCATCAGTCGCGGCCGTCCATCAGCGCCTGAAAAGATCGAAAGGTGTATGAAAAGACGCACCGTACACCTGGCTTCATCTCTCAAATGTGCACGAAAAGACGCAGCAATGAGCACAAGCCGGGCGGGGTGTTCTGGTCTAGCGCCCAGGCAAATGGGTGAGGTGTATGAAAAGACGCACCCGATACATTCGGCTTACCTCTACTCCCTTTGCCTCGTAATCGAATCGAGGTGCGCAGGCCCTTTTTCTTCCACCCGGCTCGGGTGAAAGAGACACATCGCTCAGATACGGTGGGCGCATCTGTAATTACAAGCGGGGCTAACTTCTCGCGAGGCAACGAATGCAGATGACACGCCCAGCCTCAATGCCGACTATCACCCGGAACCACGGTGTACTCGATGCCGTAGTGACCGTGTCGCCGAGCTTCAACGAACCCGCTGGCAGCGCGTTCAAGGTGACCGGGTATGGCTTTGTTGCTTTGACTGCGGCAAACGATTTCCTTGGCCCGAGGCACACGACTAAGTCCACAATAGCCATGTTGGTTTTCCGAATCGACACAACAGTTGAGCTGCTGTGAATCTCCTCACCACATGCGTGGCATTGGTCATCGCCTGCACCTGCTTGAGCGCCTGTTCGAGCCAACGGGCAGACGATCCGCCGCAGGGTCTGGATTTCGATGAGTTGCCACGGCCCGCCGATGTCGCCTTGCCCGAGCGCGAGACCTACACTGCCCGCGATGGCGCGCGACTTCATTACCGGAAGTATTCGGCTAATTCGCGTACATGGCTGATCCTTATTCATGGGTCTGCGACCGATAGCGTCTACCTTTACCCGCTCGCACAGTCGCTGGCCGAGTCCGCCGCCGCGAATGTCATCACGCCCGATCTCCGAGGACACGGGCCGTCGCCTGATGTCCGGGGTGATATCGACTATATCGATCAACTCGAGGACGATCTGGCCGACCTGATCGCACATCTGCGTGACAGAGCTGCACGCGGCGGCGAGATCGTGGTGGGTGGGCATTCGTCCGGCGCCGGCCTGGCGCTGCGCTTTGGCGGCAGTGTGTACGGCGATCGCGCCGCGGGCTATCTGCTTCTGGCGCCTTACCTCGGCCATGACGCGCCCACCACGCGCTCACATTCGGGCGGCTGGGCGCAGCCCAACCTGACCCGGATCATACCGATCGCGATGGCCAATACCGCGGGGATTCGCTGGTTTAACGGGGTGGGCGTATTGCGGTTCAATATGCCGCCGGCACAGCGGACCGGCCGCGAAACGCTGTCGTATTCGTATCGACTGATGAAGGGCTTTGGCCCGGCCGACTACGCTAGCGACTTCGCTGCCATCGATGCGCCTGTGTTGTTGCTGGCCGGATCAGACGACGAGGCGTTTCGATCGCGCCGCTACAAGCCAGCGATCGAACCACACAACGCAGCGGTTGACGTTGATATCGTGCAGGGCGCCTCGCACCTCGGCCTGGTCGCTAGTGATGAGGCGGCAGAGCGAGCCGCGCATTGGCTGGCGGAGCCGGGCAGCCTAAACGATGACGAAGAAGACTCACGTAGGTGAGTACATATTTATAGAGAAGAGGGGGAATGATGCCTTTGACCAAATGTGACGACTGCGGCCACGACGTATCGACGCGCGTCAGTGCGTGCCCAGCCTGTGGTGGGCCAATGGACAATGCATCGTCCGTTCAGGCCAGCAACAGCGCCGGGAACAAGGGAAAGGACGGGAGCTACGTCACCACTCAGATGACCGCGAAGTCGCTGAAACTGCAGCAGGTCGCCGCCATATTGCTGCTGATTTTCGGCCTATCGATGGTCTTTACATCGCCCGAGGGCAACAGCCCCGCGATTGGGGGGCTCTGCACATTGGGTGGCCTGGTTTGGTTGATCGGCGTGCGGATCGCGACATGGTGGCGGCACGGCTAGACCGGTGCACCGTGCTCGATAAAATCATCGTTCATTGGGGTGATCGGCTTTCGTAGCCGATTCACCTTAACGGCTGCCTCGTTCTCGCTGACGAGCGCGCGGCCGATAAGGCCACTATCAGGCCTCACCCGAGCCGGTATCGTCAGATCGCCCGGTCTTTGCCTTCAGCTCTAGCCCGCGCTTGATGACGTAGACCACTAGCGCGACGACGAAGAACACCAGTAGCAGCCAAGCGATGCTCGATAACGTGCCAATGAGCGTGCGGTAGACCTCGAGAATCCATCGGTCCGAGGTGAGGGCCAGTGCCTCGGTTTCTCGCAACTGTGGCGTGATATAGCGCTCGATCTGGCTGATCCGAACGCCACCGGACACGCCCACCACGCAGATCGCGAAGTGCAGATAGCGGCGCCAGGAATGGGCCATCGTGCCTGGCGTGATCAGGTTCATGATGCCGGCGATCGAGCCGTTGAACAGGCCGCTCACGGCGAGACTGGTGCCCAGTGACAGCAAGAAGGTGACGACAAGTAGGGTGATGAACATAGGAGACGCTGAGCTACGGCGGCTATTTAGACTTGATCCTACGTCACTGCGAAGTGCTTATGCGTCGAGTATTTGGCTCATTTTCGCGGAGATCTGTGCGCGGTGCTCGCGGATCCGTGCGGCGTATGTCAGCGGCATTGAAACCGGCACGACTTGGCCGTGATAACAATAAAGCGAATCACGAAGGGGATAATAAAAGGCCTAAGTTCAGCATCCTGTGTCGTAAGGGTGAGTAAGTTTTGCGGCAAAATAACCGGCACAGTTCTGTCATAATCCTTGAAACATCGCGTCATATAAACCAATGACTGATCTAACGTATGGCCTCGCGCCGTGGATGCCGTCTGATCCGTCTCGTGAGCTCGCAGGAAAGGCATACCAACTGGCGCAACGATCCGCGGCGTTGGGTGGTTTGCCGCCTGCGACCCGAATTGCCTTGCAAGACATGCTTCGGACGGTCAACACCTACTATTCGAACTTGATCGAGGGTCAGAGCACTCATCCGGTTGAGGTCGATCGTGCGGTACGTGCCGGTGAACAAACACACACGCCGGGCGTGATGATTTCACTTGCGTTGCAAGAGGCGCAGCAGACTGTCGCTGCGCGCGCTGAAGCCAGCCATCACGAAAATCCCACCGATATCGAATTCATTCGCAGAATCCACCAGCTGATCTTCGAAAAGGTGCCTGAGACTGATCGGCTTGTTCGCAACGGCCCGAATGATGCCCCCGTTGTCGTTGAACCTGGCGCGCTGCGGACGACCGATGTGCAAGTCGGAAGGCATGTCGCTATCGGCCACGGCGATCTGGAAGCGGCGCTACATGCCTTTTCTGACGCCTATCGCCCCGACGGGCCGAGCTTGCGCGGCGACCAAGGTTTGATAGCTGCTGCGGCTGCGCACCATCGTCTGGCCTTCTTGCACCCCTTCGTTGACGGTAACGGTCGCGTTGCGCGACTGTTCAGCGGTCTACACATTGACCGTGTGCTTGAGCAACCTGCGATCTGGAGTCTTTCACGCGGTCTTGCTCGTGCCCGACAGACCTACTATAGCCGCTTGGGGGATGCGGATGCGCCGCGACAGGGCGATCATGATGGGCGCGGCCCGCGTAGCGAACGCGCACTTTACGCCTTCTGTGATTTCTTCCTGAACGCTTGCGTGGACCAGGTTGACTATATGGCCGATGTGCTCAGCATCGACGGCTATAAGCGGCGTGTCGAGTATCTGGTTCGTCAGGCCAGTGAACAAGCGCTTCCAGGCGTGCCCAAGCTCGACCGCGGCGCGGAAGGCGTGCTTAAAGCCGTGTTCATCGAGGGCGAATTGACCCGAGCAGAAGCAGGCCAACGGTCCGGATACAAAGAGCGGATGGGCAGACAGGTCGTAAGCGAGCTGCTAAAGGAGGGCTTGCTCGTCAGCTCGAATCAACGCGGCCCCGTTCGACCGAGATTTCCGGCCACCTACCTTGATTATCTGTTCCCGAAAATGGCCGGGCCATCGAACTAACCAAACATTGCGAGTTGGGATCGGCGAATTTCGCCGAGATCTTCGCAAACGTCACGCGTTACTTCACGGGGAACGGCTGTTATCGGCCAAAAGCAGACGCTCACGGAGCTTCCGAACTCACTAATGCGCTGTTATCGCAAACACATCGACATGACACGCCTTCGGGATTCGAACCGTTTTTCAGTTCAGCCTAGTTCGTGAACGCTCAGTGCTGGTTTGCTCGCGTTAAACTGCATCGCCAAAAGCAAATCTGCTGGTCACTCATGCCGACACTTGTGGTCTATACCTGCGCTGCGCTTGCTGAGATCGCCGGCTGCTTCGCGTTCTGGTCTTGGCTCCGATCGGGGAATAGTGCGCTATGGCTTTTTCCGGGCATGGTTTCACTGGCGGCGTTCGCTTGGTTATTAACGCTCAGCCCCACTGATCAAGCAGGACGCGCTTACGCTGCCTATGGAGGCCTATATATAGTCGCTTCAATCCTTTGGATGTGGGCTATAGAAGGGCACGCGCCCGACGTCTGGGATGCCCTGGGCGGAGCGGTTTGTCTTGCCGGCGCAGCGATCATTCTGTGGGCCCCGCATGCGACGTGAAGCTTGTGCTTGAATCGCATACATCAGGGCCAAACTAGGTGAGCCGATCATTGGAGGTATGTATTGGGTGGTGCCCCAACCAAAGACATCGGGTCACGCTAAATACCCAAGACTCGACCGCGAATCCAGCGCTTCGAGCTCGCCCCGCGCCGAACTGAAAGAGGTAGACGAACAACGGCTCGATCGATCAACCGATCGCTAACGACGGCAGTCACCCGGCACAGCAGGACAGCTGCTCGACATCTTTGGTAAAAGTCTGGGCACAGAGCTTGAGTGCTTCTACGTGAACCAGATAAGGAAACAGCAGATCGCCCAAGGCTTCAACGGTCATGCCGTGGTGGACGGCCAATACAGCGGCCTGAATCATCTCGCCGGCTTCGGGAGCCAAGATTTGAGCTCCGAGTAGACGATGGCTGGCCGCCTCGGCAACCAGCTTGACGAATCCGCGGGTCTCGAAGTTGGCAAGCGCACGTGGTACATGTTCCAACCCTAAAGAACGGGTCTCGATCTCAAGGCCGCGCGCTTGGGCTTGGCGTTCATCCAACCCCACCGTCGCGATCTGCGGATCGGTGAAGATCACTGCCGGCATGGCGGACAGACCCAGCCGCGCCCGACCGCCGGTCATGTTGACGGCCGCGCGGGTGCCGCCGGCGGCGGCCACATAGACGAACTGGGGCAGCGTCGTACAATCGCCAGTGGCATAGATATGCTCGGCGCTGGTACACAGCGAGGCATCAACCCTGATCGCACCGCGTTCATCGGTCACCACCCCGATCTTGTCTAGTGCCAAATCACGGGTGTTCGGGGAGCGGCCCGTTGCCACCAGCAGCCGGTCGCCCTGGATCGAGCCGTCGTCGGTGTCGAGCGTGAATTGCCCTGCCGCAAAATGTACGGCACGCGCCTGGCCGTGCTGGCGTACGTCGATTCCTTCGGCGCGGAAGGCCGCGGCAAGGCCCTCGCCGAGCGCGGGGTCTTCGCTGGATAGCAGCATACTGCGGGCCAGGACTGTGACCTTCGAACCCAAACGGCGGAACGCCTGAGCCTGTTCAACGGCAACGACAGAGGCGCCGATGACGATGATGTGCTCGGGCGTGTCCGGACTGAGAACCGCCTCATCGGACGTCCAATATGGCGTGTCGGCCAGGCCCGGTATTGGTGGGATCGTTGGGGAAGCCCCGGTAGCGATCAGAATGCGATCGGCCACCAAACGATCTTCGGACCCGTCATGTGCTGTGACAATCAGCGTATGCGCATCTTCGAAGTGGGCCCGCCCGCGGCGCAGCGTAATCGATGGATTATCGTCGAGTATTTTCTGGTACTTGGCCGCGCGTAGTTCTTCAACCCGGGACTGCTGCTGGCGCTGCAGGCGTGGCCTATTAATCGTTGGCTTGCAATCTGCCAACCCGTCAAACGGGTTGTGGCGTTGGTGCTGGGCCAGTTCGGCGGCGCGAATCTGGATCTTGGATGGCACGCAGCCCACATTGACGCAGGTGCCGCCAATGATGTCGCCCGACTCGATCATGCTCACCCGCGCCCCTGCCTCAACGGCGCGGATGGCAGCCGCAAACGCGCCGCTGCCACTGCCAATGATCGCGATATGGCGGTTGTCGTCTTCTCCCGCGACCCGTGAAGACTGGGCAAGCGAAGATTCGTCGTCCCAGTTGCGGGCATCGTAGCCTTGGGCCTGTACCGCTTCGATCAGCGTGGTTTCATCTGTGCCGTCATCCAACTGGACTTCGGCACGGCGCTCGGCATAGGACACCACAGCGCTTGCGCTAGGAAGTGCATTGAGCGCGTCCTCGACCCTTTGGGCGCAGTGCGCGCAGGTCATGCCGTGAATAGCGAGTATGAGTTTCATTTCGGTTCCGGATCGGTCGGGTTTAGCAGGCCATTTTCTTACGCCGATAAACGGCGTAGATCGTCAGCCCCAGGAAAAAGGCCAGCGCGGGCAGCAGCACATAGTCCAAATAGCCCACCAGCGCAGAAAGACCGACGACGCCGAACAGGATCACCAGCACCGGCGTGAAACAGCACAGCGCCGCGATGACGGTGCCTGCAATGCCCACACCGAACAGCTTTTTATTGCGGCCCATGTGGTGTTACTCCGTTGGCTCGGACGGATAGCCAGCGCGGGTCGTGGCCGCGGTTAAGTCCGAGACCGAAGCAATCTTCGGATCGAAGGCGACCGTGGCGGTCTTGGACTCGTAGTCCACGCGCACCGTGTCGACGCCGTCGACCTGCTGGAGCGCCTTGCGCACCACAAAGGGACAGGTCGCGCAGGTCATATGACCCACCGCAAGCGTTACGGTCCTTTCAGCCGCCGCAAAAGCGCCTTGTATCCAGACCGTGCCCACCAGCAGCATGGTGGCCACTAGAATCATGCGTTGTTTTCGAACCATGACGATCATTCCTTAGAGAAAAGCCGGCGCGTACCAGGGAAAGGTGAGCAGTGCCGTGACGAGTAATGCGAGCAGCCAGAAGATGAGGCGCTGACGGCGCTTGACCGCGGGTCGTGCGCACGCTGTATCGGAATCGCAACCCGGCTCGCGGCGATTCAGCCGCCAACCGGCAAAAATCAGCAGCGCCAGCGTAATGACGACGAATATCGGCCGATACGGTTCCAGTGCAGTGAGCGAACTCATCCAAGCGCCGCCGACACCAATCGATATCAACAACACCGGCGCTACACAGCACAGGGAAGCCCCGACCGCGGCGAGTACGGCGCCGATCTGGGCCCAGGTGGTGCGACCGGTCGCGGTCGTGGGGTCGTTCATGAAAAGGCTCCGTGCCGGTTCGATAATCGGACGAAGCGCAGCTTAAACGCGGTACTCAGGTACCGTGTCAAGGGCTGGCTGAGTTATTTCAGTCGCGGTGGGACAGCGTCTTGATCAGCGGGCAATGGTCGGGAGCATGCGCGTTCCGGCAGCGATCGATCAGCCCATCCAGCGTGTCTTGCATTGCGGCCAGATCGGCGATGCGGGCTGCCACCAGCGCGCGCTGATTTTCGGCGACACGGCGTACATCATCGCAATGGCCGTCGCCCAACTTTAGCAACTCGCCGATTTCGTCAAGGCTGAAACCCAGGCCCTGCGCGCGCTTGATGAAACGAATGCGGTCAACGGTCGCGCGCGGATAGCGACGGTAGCCAGTGGAAGGTTTGGGCGGCTGATCGATCAATCCGCGTCGCTGGTAATAGCGCACAGTTTGCAGATTTACGCCGGCGGCCGCCGCGAGTTTTCCGATCGTTAGTCCAGTCTCAGCCATGTCGTTTCAGGTTCAATTTGCCACGCGTAAATACGGTAGCAACAAGACATACTCGATGCGCCGTCACCAGCGCCTATCCAGTCGCGGGCGGTGCAAGTTCAAATCGGGCCGAGTCGGTGCTGGTAAATCTTGGTGGAGGCTCATGCTTGCCTGTAGTGGGTGACCGATACGGTTTGAACCATTGGCGACTGTATCCACTGAATGAGCAAATCCTGTCGAGCGTCGCCGCCGAGCACCTGTTTCGCTGGGCATCAAACCACATCGAATTAAGGGTGCCTGATACGACTGCCCGTCAAGTCATTTTCGAAAGGCTTGGCATGGGTGCCGATCGCTGACTGGGATGGTCCACTTTAGGTCGATAGCTAGCCTCGCGCGATTAGCTATTCCGAGTTCCCTAACCGACGTGCCCCGGTAGAGAGTGCTTGAAAAACGTCTTGAAACGCTTTTATCGGCCGCCGAGAAACGCCGCCGAGTGCCACTCTGCCGGATGTAGGTTAGCGCCGGCGCCGTACCGGCGGCGCCTCTGTGCAAAAGAACGGCTCCACCCAAGTCGCCGAGCGACGATACAAACTAGAAAAGAATCGATCTGATGAAAACGTGATTGTCTTTTCCGCCGTTCATCGACTTTGTTTGGGTCAAAACACGAAACGGGAAAATCGTACGTTAAGCAGCGACGCGCGCCCGCAGCCTATCGGTAAGGTTATTCATTGGCCGCTAAAGCTTCGATGATGCGGCAATTCTGGATTCGACCACCGCGGCAGGCATGAATCATATCCTCCAACGACATTTCCAACGCCTGCAAGGCCGTAAGCTTCTTACGCACGGCTTCGAGATGCTCTTTAGCGAGTCGAGCGACGTCTTCACAGGAGGCATCACTCTGATCGGCTTGCGTCAGCAGCATGCGTACATTGTCTTGGCTGAAGCCCAGTTCCCGGCAGTGCTTGATGAACATGAGCCGTTCGACATGTGAAGGGCGGTAGTGGCGCTGGCCGCCCTCGCTACGGCCTGCTTCCGGTAGCAGGCCTACGTCGCCATAGTAACGAATCGTGGCTACACCTACGCCCGTGTGTCGGGCGAGATCGCCAATCCGCAGATCGGATTGCGTCATAACCTTCTCGCGCTTGAAGCTCTAGTAACTCGAGGACTTAGTGTGTGGCTGTTGCAGCACGCTGGCAACTAAAGCGTAGGAATATCCTTTGTGCAACCGAGCTTCGATCAACCGCATGTCGGCGCACAACGTCTCAGCACTCCCAATCATGCTCGTGGTCTATGGTCTGGCGTTGCTGGCTGGCGCCGCTTTGCCGCTCGCTTTCGCGCCGTTAGGTTGGTATTGGCTGGCCGTGCTGTCGCCGGCGGTTCTATTCCTGTTGGCCGTGCGTCTACCAAAACGTGCTGCGCTGTGTGCAAGCTACTTCTTCGGGTTGGGTTACTTCGGTGTAGGCGTTTCATGGGTGTTTATCAGCATCGATCGCTATGGCAGCGGACCCGTAGCAGCCATGCTCGTCACGGTAGGCTTTGTAGCCCTCTTGGCCTTGTTCCCGTGGTCAGTGGTATTTCTCGTTCGCACCTTATCCGCCCGGATGAACGGCCTTGCTCTATGGTTTGGTTTGCCAGCGGCATGGATACTGAGCGAATGGGTCCGGCTCTGGTTCCTGACCGGTTTTCCTTGGCTTTTTTTAGGTTACAGCCAGATCGGCACGCCGCTTGCCGCGATCGCACCCGTATTTGGCGTGCTGGGCGTGAGCTTTGTGGTGACCGTTATGGCGGGGGGCCTTGCGTGGATGATTCTTCGTTTGAGCTTGCGGCGTCTGGCAATCACAAGCGGCGCACTGGTGGCGCTATCGCTTGGCATTTCACTGCTTGATCGTGAATGGACCGAGCCGGTAGTAGCCAAGCCACTGTCCATTGCGCTTGTGCAGGGGAATGTGGAACAAGACAGGAAATGGGAGTCAGGAGCGCTGGCGTTCACTTTGATGCGCTATCGGGCACTAACACAGCCATACGCTGGAACGGACCTTATAGTCTGGCCGGAAACCGCCGTGCCGGCGTGGTTCGATCAAACCTCTGATTATTTAGAGCGACTTCAAGCACGTCTCGGCGAGCGCGGATCGACCCTTATGCTGGGCATCCCCATGCGTACACGCCAGGGCGAAGCATACAATTCAGCAGTTAGCCTTTCTCGCCCAAGTCAGTTCTATTACAAGCGGCATCTGGTGCCCTTCGGTGAATACGTCCCACTGCGTCGATTTGTGGGCCCATCGCTGAATATTCTGGGCGCACCGCTTGAAGACTTCAGGGCAGGCCAGCAGCCACAACTGCTATATGCCTCCGGCGTGTCCATCGGCGCATTGATTTGCTTTGATGTGGTGTTCGGCGCGGAAGTCACTGACCTGCTCCCAACCGCGCAGTTGTTGGTTAATCTGAGTAACGACGCGTGGTTCGGAGACTCCCTAGGGCCGCATCAACACCTGCAAATTGCCCAAATGCGCGCTGTTGAAACTGGGCGCCCGCTTGTACGATCCACTAATACCGGGCTCACGGCGGTAATCGATCACAACGGTCAACTGCTGGCGCGCGCGCCTCAGTTCGAGCCGACTGTTTTGCAGGCAGAGGTCACCCCGCGTACGGGGACCACGCCCTACGTCCGCTGGCAGGACAAACCGGTGCTGGCTGTCGTCGGGATCGCACTGGTCGTGCTCGTTGGGGTAGGAAAAAAGACAAACGAAATTCAGTCTCGCTGAGTGCTTGACCCTTTAGTCGCTAGAGGTTTTATCGTCGTCTTATATCCAACAGAGTTTGGCGCATGATTGCGCTGGTGGAGGGAACACGGGATGGCCGATTGCGGCTGTGAATTCGAGGCCAAAGACCAGGCCCAACAAAAGGCGCTCTACTGGCTGTTGGCGATCAACGGCGTCATGTTTCTAGCTGAGTTCGGGATTGGTTTGCTAGGCGGCTCGACCGCCTTGATCGCCGACTCGCTCGACAACTTCGCCGATGCAGCGGTTTATTCTGCGGGGCTGTATGCGGTGGGGCGCGCCGCCCATCACAAGGCGCGCGCCGCTTCCATCGGCGGCGTCGTGCAAATACTGCTCGCGCTGTTCGCCGTGGGTGAGGTGGTTCGGCGAACCCTGATGGGCAGCAATCCCGAGCCCAGCTACATGATGCTGATGGGCGCGGCGGCACTCGTGGCAAACACAACCTGTTTGCTTATCATCGCCCGCCACCGACAAGGCGATGTGCACATGCGCGCGAGCTGGATATTTTCGGCCAACGATGTAATCGCCAATATCGGCGTCATTGTCGGTGGCGCGCTGGTCTACTACTTCGACACGCGGTACCCCGATCTCATTATCGGTTTGGTCGTTGGTTTTATCGTGTTACGCGGCGGTATCCGCATCCTGAAGGACGCGCGCCAAACGCGAGACGAGCTTCAGGAATCACCGTCCTCGGAAAGCCCTTGAACATGGCGATATCTTCGCGCGGTGCAAACAGGAAGCATAGCTTGTGTCTGCGCGGGTGACGATAGGGGAGGACACGCTGAAAAGTTCTAGCCCGGCCGACAGGCTGCGTTGGTTGGGATTATCCCTCGTGATGCTGCTTCTGGATCAAGCAACCAAGTACGCGGCCAGCACCTATCTCGCCTATGGTGAGCGCAGAGCCGTCACAGAGTTTTTTAGCTGGATCCATCTACACAATACAGGTGCCGCATTCAGCTTTCTGGCCGATGCGGGTGGTTGGCAGCGGGCATTCCTGATCGGTGTCGCCGTTGTCATGTCGGCCATGCTGCTGGGCTGGCTGTGGCGCGGGGTGGCTTCGAAAGGTCAAGGAATAGCACTCAGTGCGATTCTAGGCGGTGCACTGGGCAACTTGACGGATCGCCTGCTACGCGGCCATGTGGTCGACTTTCTCGATTTCCACTACGCACAGTACCACTGGCCGGCATTCAACTTGGCCGATGTCTGGATTACCACGGGAGCCGCATTACTGATCTGGGCGCATAGAAAATACGGCAACTGAGCGTATCGGCCGCATTACTGAGCCAGCTCGGGCTGCCTGCATCCCCACTACGGCTCAGACCCTTTTGAAGCTTTTAGGCAGCTTAAGGTAGCGATGGGTTCACGGTGCTCGGAATCGACGTAGAAAGCGTCGAGGGTGGAAGGCAAAGCCCCGAGTCATTACAGGCTTGTACCACGGCCTGGACGGTGGGTATGTGAGTTACTGTCAAATCTGGTGTATGAGGAAAGAAGCTAGGCGGCTTTCCTGCTGAGTTGTCGC
>NZ_APNF01000025.1:0-12704 GCF_040361235.1 Salinisphaera sp. S4-8
CGGCTGTACGCCCTGTGTCGCCAACCCCAAACGGGTACGCGATTTCGCCAAGGCGATGGGGCTGCTCAACAAAACCGATCGCGCCGATGCCCGCGCACTGTGTTTGTTCGGCGACCGGGCCAAACTACCGGCGTGGACGCCGCCTCCGCCGGAGGTCGCGATGCTACGGGCGCTGATCAACCGGCTGTCCGTGCTCGAAAACGAGCTCGGCCGGGAGACCAACCGGCGCGAAAAAGCACAGGCCGGCCGGATGGCCGCCCCGGTGATCGAGTCCATCGACCGCTGTATTGCATCGCTCAACGACGAGATTGAGCGGATCAAGGATCAGATCGACGATCATTTCGATCAGCATCCGGATCTCAAGCGCGACAAGGCGCTATTGGCCTCCATTCCAGGCATCGGCCAGACCTCGGCTCGACATCTGCTGTGTCTGCTGGCTGACCGGGACTTTACCAGCGCCCGTGCGGCTGCGGCCTTTGCCGGTCTGGCCGTGGTGCATTTCGAGTCGGGTTCGAGTGTGCGCGCCAGGCCCCATTTATCCAAACAGGGGTCGTCCAAACTACGGGCTGTTCTATACATGGCGGCCGTGGCGTCCTTGCGACATAACCGCGCTTTGAAGATGTTCTACGAACGCCTGCGACAGCGCGGTAAACCTGCGTTGTCAGCGCTGGGCGCGGTCATGCGAAAGCTCGTCCATATCGCATTCGACGTGTTCAAACATAAAACACCCTATGATCCAGCCTTGGCCGCTCAAAATGCTTGATCGTCGAGACGGTATCTACTGAAAGATCACACCTAGCCACGGTTGGGGGGTCTGTGCATGCTTCAGATCAAGGACTTCAATTCGATATCCGGATCACGCAACGCTTGCGCTTTGACCTCCCTGTGTTGGTAGACGAGTTTCTTACCCACCATGAAAGCCATAGGCAGATTGACCGCGTCCACGGCAATGAGATGACCTTCGCGCAGATAGAACACCGCGAATGCCTCGTCCTCGGGCTTGCCACGTACTACCCGCTCATCATGAGCGTGGGACAACCCCACCATCTGCAGGCGCACGTCATACTGATTCGACCAGAACCAGGGTGCGGCATCGTAGGGCCTGTCCTCTCCCATCAGGGTCGCCGCCGCGGTACGGGCCTGATCGACCGCGTTGGCGACTGACTCCATCCGCTGCGTTTGTTCAAAGAAAAGATTTCTGTGGCGGGTGCAGTCACCGATTGCCAGGATATCGGGATCGTTAGTACGCGTATATTCGTCCACGAGAATACCGTCGTCACAAGGCAGGCCGGCGGCTTCGGCCAGCGCGGTTTCCGGTGCGATGCCGACCGAAACGAGCACAAAATCGGCCGGTACGGTCGTGCCGTCGGCCAGTGTTACGCCGGCCACGTAGCCGTGGTTGCCGGCCTCGAAGCCGGTGACCGCCGTGTCCAGGCGCACATCCACTCCGGCACCTCGGTGCTTGGCATAAAAGAACGCGGAGATTTCCGGGCCTGTGACCCGTTGCATGAGTTGCTCGGCGGCTTCCAGCACCGTGACCTTGAGGCCTGCCTTGACGGCGATGGCGGCCACCTCCAGGCCGATGTAGCCGCCGCCAACGATGACCAGACTTTTCCCCGGGACGAATTGTTCACGAAGGGCATCCGAGTCAGCGATGTCGTGCAGATAATGAAGGCCTTTCAAGTCGGCCCCTTGCGCGTTCAGGTATCGAACACGAGATCCCGTGGCCAGGACGAGTTGACCGTATTTCAACGTACTCTGGTCCGATAGCGTGATGGTCTTGTTGTCCCGGTCTATGTGCTCGGCGCGCTCCCCGAGCCGAAGCTGGTAGCCCGCGTCGTCGTACACCGAACGCGGCTTTAGGTACAGAGACTCCTGATCAATCTCTCCTGCCAGATAATTCTTGGACAGAGGTGGTCGCTGGTAGGGCGGATGGGGCTCCTCGCCCACCAGAACCACCTCCTGTTGATATTTCTTTTGCAGCAAGGTTGTCAGGAGCGCGCCTGCCGCGTGCCCGCCTCCAACGATGACCGTCACATCTTGGCGTCTGTTCGCCATAGCCTCTCTCTTTGACTGTTCCTGGGGATTGGATCGTTCAGACCTCGAAATGCCAATCGGGACGAGCACAAGGTCGGGGCGCCTCGTGTGGTGCTGTCAACCGCCCCACCGCTAAAACACACGCGGCGCTCAGCCGCCACTGGCCTGCGCATCCTCGAGCAGCATCGCCGCGCCCTTCTCGCCGATCATGGTCGCCGGCTGATTGGTGTTGCCTCCGACCAGCGTCGGCATGATGGAGGCATCGACCACCCGCAGGCGTTGCAGACCATGCACGCGCAGACGCGGATCGACCACCGCCATCGGATCGACGCCCATCTTGCAGGTGCCGACAGGGTGATACGCCGACTCCCCGCTGCGCCGCGCCCAGTCGGCGAGGTCGTCGTCGTTCTGCAGTGCCGGCCCCGGCGACATCTCGACCTCATGGTGCGGGGCGAAAGCCGGCTGCGCCAGGATGCTGCGCACCAGGCGTACCCCGCGCACGAGTCGCTCGACGTCGGCGGACTCGGCCATGTAGTTGGGATCGATCAGCGGTGCCGCGAACGGATCTGCGCTGTGCAGGCCGACGCGGCCGCGCGACGATGGCCTGAGCCCGTAGATCATCACCGCATAGCCGTAGCCGCTCATGGCAGTCTTCAGGTCCCGCCCGTGGTCGGCGTACAGCATGGGTGCGAAGTGAAGTTGCAGATCGGGTATCGGCTCCCCCGGCCGGGACCGGATGAACCCACCGGCCTCGGCGCCGTTGCTCGACAGCACACCGCGGCGGCCGCTCACGTACTGCAGCAGCGCCCACAGGCCCTTGAGCCAGTAGCTCGGATGCATCGAGATGCTCTGGCGGCTGCGTGCTTTGACACGCACGTACACGTCGATATGGTCCTGGAGATTCTGCCCCACGCCTTCCAGCGCGTGACGCAGCTCGATGCCGTGCCGGGCCAATTCCCCGCGTGGGCCGATTCCGGACAGCATCAGCAGATGCGGCGTGTTGAACGCGCCGCCGCAGAGCACAACTTCACGCTCGGCACGGACCTGCGCCAGCCCCATCGGGCCCCGATACTCGACCCCGGTGGCGCGGGTGCCTTCGAGCAGCACGCGGGTAACCTGGGCGCTGCTGCGGACAGTCAGGTTGGAACGGCCCGCTACGGGTTCGAGATAGGCGCGCGCATTGCTGCAGCGCGCGCCGTCCTTCTGGTACGCGTAGTAGAAACCCACGCCCTCCTGCTCATGGCCGTTGAAATCCGGATTGCGTCGGTACCCCGCCTGCGCCGCCGCGCCCACGAATGCTGTGCTCAACGGATTGGTATAGCGCCTCTCGGCCACATTGAGCGGACCACCCTGGCCATGGAAGGCTGCCTCATCCGGGTTAACCTTCGGCTCGAAATGTTCTGACCTGCGGAAATACGGCAGCACGTCGGCGTACGACCAACCATCGCAACCTAGCCGTGCCCACTCGTCGTAGTCCCAGGCATGGCCGCGGATATACACCTGCGCGTTCATGCTGCTGGAACCACCGAGCATCTTGCCCCGCGGCTGGAACAACGCACGGTCGTGCATGTGCCGCTGCGGTTCGGTATTGAACTGCCAGTTGTAGCGACGGCTGAACATCAGCTGCAGAAAGCCCAGCGGCATGTTCACGAATGGATTGCGGCGGCTATCCGGACCGGCTTCGAGCAACAGCACCGAATGGCGGCCGCTCTCGGACAGGCGATTGGCGACGGCGCATCCGGCCGAGCCGCCGCCGACCACCACATAATCGAATTGTTCAGACGCCATGCTGGTTTGCACCGCGCCTCACGCTTTGGGCGTGAGCTTGACCATCAGCTTGGAATAGCCGCGCACGAAATTGGATTGCACCCGCTCGGGCTCGCCGACCACTTCGATATTGTCGAAGCGCTTGAGCAGTTCTTCCCACAGGATGCGCAACTGCAATTCGGCCAGGCGGTTGCCCATGCAGCGGTGGATGCCATAGCCGAACGAAAGATGGTTGCGCGCGCCCTTGCGGTCGATGATGAAGTCATCCGGGTTGTCGAACTTGCGCTCGTCCCGATTGCCCGAGGCGAACCACATCAGCACGCGATCCCCCTTCTTGATGGTCTGGCCGCGCAGTTCCACGTCCTGGGTCGCCACCCGGCGCATATACGCCAGCGGAGTTTGCCAGCGGATGATTTCCGAAACCATGTTGGGAATCAGCTCCGGGTTGGCCTTGAGCTTGGCGAACTCGTCGGGAAACTGATTCAGGGCGAGCACGCCGCCGCTCATCGAGTTACGCGTGGTGTCATTGCCGCCGACAATAAGCAGCGTCAAATTGCCGATAAACTCCATCGGACGATTGATCATGTCCTTGGTATCGTCGCTGCTCTGCAACAGGCTGATCAAATCGAAACCGGGCTCTTCACCGGCTGCCAGTCGTGCCTCTTTGTCGCGCCATAGCCGGGAGAAAGCCCTCGCCATATCTACGGCATCGTCAAACATGACATCCTCATCGGTAAATTCTCCACCGGTGGCTGATGCCGCGCCGGCCATACGATCCGACCAGTCAACCAGCTTGTGACGCTCCTCGTACGGAAAATCCAGCAGCGTGGCCAGCATGCGACCCGTGAGCTCCTTTGATACCGCCGGCACCCAGTTAAACGCCTCGTCCAAGGGCAGGCTGTCGAGCACTTCTCCGGTGCGCTCGCGGATGAGCCCTTCCATTTCTTTCAGGTTCCGCGGCGCCACCACGCCCTGAACGGCCCGGCGCTGCACGTCATGCTTTGGCGGGTCCATAGCAATGAACATTTCTACCGACAGGCCTTCTGGTGGGTCACCCAGAATGATTTGCGGCTCGGAGGAGAACAGCTCGTGGTTCTTGTCGACGAAGAGGATGTCCTCGTAGCGCGTTATCGACCAGAATGGGCCGAAGGGGCTATCTTTCTGGTAGTATACCGGTGCCTCGTCACGAAGCCGTTTAAAATAGGCGCCCCATTGATCCTGCCGGTACAAGAAAGGGTTGCTGGTGTCGATGTCTTCGAGCGCCAACGTGTTGACATCGGGAACGGGCGCTTCGACGAAGTGGACAGGGGGCCGTCGCGGGCCGATGATCTTCTTCTTTGCCCGCACCAACATCTTGAGTGTACGGATCTGCAGGTGCATCGGCACCACTCTGGACGTGGCGTTGACCAGCTTGGTCTGGACTACATCGCTCATCTGCAATTCTGTTGACATGGCGTCCTCCAGTGCTTACATCTGAAATTCGGGCAGACGAACGGTCATGCCGTCCATCGCCTCGGTGGTTTGAACCTGGCAGCCCAGACGCGAGGTTTTTGCCAGCTCCGGGGTCATCGACAGCATCTGCTGTTCGTCATCACCCGGCGTGCCAGTCTTGTCGTACCACTCGTCCGCGACGATCACGTGGCAAGTGCCACAGGCACATTCCCCGCCACAGTCCGCATCAATGCCGGGAATCATGTTATCCACGGCGATTTGCATCAGTGAGGCGCCAGCCTCGAATTCAACGACATGCTCGGTGCCGTCGTGCTCGATAAAGGTAATTTTGCCCACTGCGCTCCTCCTGCCGGTTTTAACTGCAACTAATAGTGAATGTGTACTAACCCTCGGGGGGAGGACATTTGTTGACAACACGGGGACATTTAAAGACACTCGACGGGTCCGTGGAGGGAGTTATGACAACGACCAGGCAGGTGGCGGGCTTGCAAAACCCCGGAGCCGACATTCCGTCGAACTACTCAAGGCTGATCGCCCGTGAACTGGGGCTTACCGCACGACAACTGCCCAACCTGTTGCGCGGTACGGGGGTTGGCACTCAACAATTCCTGACTGATGACAGCCTCCTTACGCCAGCCCAGCAGGTCCAGATTCTGCGCAACGCGCTGGCCCTGTCTGGCCAGCCGGACTTCGGTTTACGGCTGGGTGAGCGCCTGACCCCGGCCACACATGGCGCGATGGGGTTTGCCGTTTGCAGTAGCCCTGACCTGCTCACCGCTCTACAGGCGTTTCACAAATTCCTGCCCACGCGTGCGAGCTTCATCCACCTGCGCTTGCAACAGGTGGAAGACCACATGGAGTGCCTGTTGGATTTCCAGGTACAGCTGGATCAGGACGTTGCGCGTTGCTTGGCGGAAACGGCGGTCAAGGCATTTTTTGCAACCGGCGAATTTATCGCCGGCCGGCCCTTAGATGAGGCCGAGGCCTGTTTTGCCCACGCGGCGCCGGCTTACCGAGCCAACTACCCGGCGTATTTGCCCGGGCGAGTTTACTTCGGCTGCGATCAGTTGAAGCTCAGACTCCCTATGGCGTTGTGCAGGATGCCGAACGTCTCTGCCAATAGTGAAAACTATGGCCTAGCCTTGCAGCAGTGCGAGTCCATGCTCGCTCGACTTCAGAGCCGTGAACCGGACTATCGGACCCGGCTCAAGAAAATGATGCTGTCCCACCCGCCAGGCACGCTCTGCGAAGAAGAAGCGGCAGCCGCCCTATTCATGAGCAAACGTACCCTGGCGCGTAAACTCAAACAGGAAAACAGCGGTTTTCGGGAAATTCGCGAGGAGATTCTGTCCCGCCAGGCCGCAGGCTATTTGCGTGACTGCCAAATGTCCGTCGAGGCCATTGCCGCGCTGATGAATTACCACGACACCGCGAGTTTCAGGCGTGCCTTCAAGCGCTGGTTCGCTGTTCCGCCTGAACAATACCGCCAAAGCACGGGTTAGCCCGCCTCCAGAACACGGGGCGTGTCTTTAAATGCCCCCATTCTGTCAAAAAATGTCCTTGCCGGCGTCCCGCCGTCTACCTAACCTGAACTTCTTGAAATCGGCATTCGCTTCGGTCGTTCCCGCTCGGCTGCGAGTGCCCCCGCTCTGAATCGAAAGAACGCTCACATGAAGGCAGACACCCGCGAGTACCTGGCGCCCGGCGATTTTATTGATAGCGACCACCCCGACGTCCAAGCCTTCGCCCGCAACCGCGCCGGGGAAGGCGATGACCAGCAGCGCGCCATCCGGCTTTACTATGCAGTCCGCGATGAAATCCGCTACGACCCCTACGCGTTCTCGCTGGAGCCTGACCTGTTACGCGCCAGCGCAACGCTGCATGCTGGCCGTGGTTATTGCGTGCCCAAGGCCATGTTGCTGGCGGCCTGCGCCCGGGCTGCGGGCATCCCCGCTCGCATCGGCCTGGCGGATGTGAAAAACCACTTGGCCAGCCAACGCTTGCTGGCATTGATGCAGACGGACATTTTCTACTACCACGGCTATACCGAGTTGTGGTTGGACGGGGGCTGGGTCAAGGCCACCCCGGCGTTCAACATTGAACTGTGCGAACGCTTTGGCATCAAGGCACTGGAATTCGACGGCCGCGAGCATGCGCTGATGCATGAGTTCGACACCGCGGGGCGCCGCCACATGCAGTATTTAACCGATCACGGCCCCCGCGCCGATCTGCCCTACGCCGAACTGGCGGCGGCTTATCGCAAACATTACCCGCGTCTGTTGGCTGCGCCTGACGCACTAAGCGGAGACATGGCAGCGGAGATGGAACAGGACAGGGCTCAGCTCTGATGGCCGGGACAGGCAACTTCGCGGACCATGATCCAGTCGCTGTGGCGCGACAGTTCGGCGAGCAGGTGCCCCACAGCCGCGATCTCGGGATGCAGGTGGTGGCGATGGAAGCAGACCAGGTCCGCATGCGACTGGTGCCGGGGCCGGAGTTACGCGCCGCGGATGCAGCCGAGGAACTCTGTACCAGCGTGCTGTATTCGCTGGTGGACTCGGCCTGCGGGCTGGCGGTATTCGCCGCGCTACGCGAGTTGAAACCCATAGCCACGGTGGATCTGCGCATGGATTACCTTCGGCCGGCCGGTAGCGAACGTGCCCTGGTGGCCACCGCCCACTGTCATCACTTGACAGATGACGTTGCGTTCGTGCGCTGCCAAGTATTTTCCGAGGGACTGGATGGGCCGGTGGCTATCGGTAATGCCATCTTCATGCGCGCTACCCAGGGCAAACATTTCGAGACGAAGGCTTCGCGGGGCGATGCGGGATGAGCGAGACAGCCGGCCCAATGTCATCTAGGACGCTCAAACAGGATGTACACGCTGATACGCAGGCTACTTGGCAGAGGTTGCTGGAGCGCATTCCCTACGCGCGGCACCTCGGGCTCGAAATCCAGTACAGCGGCACCCGCGTGCAAGTCCATTTGCCGTATCGCGATGCGCTGATAGGCAACATCATGTTGCCGGCCCTGCATGGCGGCGCGATCGGCGGGTTGATCGAGATTACGGCGCGCGTCGCCGCGCAAAGCCGCGATGCACAAGCTCGCCGCCCCCGCATCCTGGATTGCAACGTGGACTACCTGCGTTCCGCGCGGGCGCGGTCCACCTACGCCGCCGCCGAAATCGTCCGCCAGGGCCGGCGTACGACGCTGGTCCATGTCAGCTGCTGGCAGGATCGAGCCAACTCACCTGTGGCCCATGGGCGCGTGCAACTGCTGTTCGAGACCGCGCCCAACGGTAAAATCAGGGAAGAACAGTGAGGCCTGAAAGCACCACGCCGGTGCTGGTCGGCGCCGGCCAGATCACCGCGCGCGAACCCGATGACCAGCGCACACCGATCGGTCTGATCGCCGAGGCCGCCCGGGCCGCGGCGGCGGACTGCGGCATCGACGGCGTCTTGCGCCATATCCAGTCGTTGACCTGTCTCAACATCCTGGCGCCGGCCTATCCCGACGCGCCGGCCAGTCTGGCCCGAACGCTGGGTATCGACCCCGGCGAACGCTTCTACACGCCCATCGGCGGCAATATGGGCCAATGGCTGGTCGGTTACTACGCCGACCGCATCGCCGCCGGCGAACTCGATTGCGCGCTGATCGCGGGCGGCGAGGCGCTGGCCACGCAGATGCGCGGCAAGGGGGCGGGCCTGTCCGGGGTGATCGACACCAAAGCCGGCGAGGGTCCCCGGCTGCTCGGCGACGACCGTGAACCGACCAACGCCGACGAACAACGGCATGGGCTGGACTTGCCCATTCAGATCTATCCGCTGTTCGAGCAGGCCCTGCGCGGCCAGTACGGGCACGACCCGGCCGCGCACCGGCAGGCGCTGGGCAAGTTGTATGCCGGTTTCAACGCCGTCGCCATGAACAACCCAAAGGCCTGGCGCCGCGAGCCCTTGTCCGCAGCTGATATTGCCGAGCGCACGCCGGAAAACCGCATGGTTGGCGCGCCTTACACCAAGCGCATGAACGCCATCATCGCGGTGGACCAGGCGGCCGCGCTGGTGATGATGTCGGCCGCCAAGGCGCGAGCTCTGGGGATCGACCCCAGGCGTTGGGTGTATCCGTTGGCCGCGGCGGATGCCAGCGATCGCTGGTTCGTTTCCGAACGGGCGGAGCTGTCCCGCTCCCCGGCGATCGCCGCTTGCGCCCGCCGCCTGTTCGAGGCTACCGGGCTGGCCGTAGATGACATCGATTATCTCGATCTGTATAGCTGCTTTCCCAGCGCGGTGCAGATGGCGCGCAACGCCCTGGGCATCGCCGAAGATGATCCCCGGCCGCTCACCGTCACGGGCGGTCTCGCGTACCACGGTGGGCCCGGCAGCAACTATTGCACCCACGCCATCGCAGAAACCATGGCCCGTATCCGCGCCGAGCCCGACGCTCACGCACTGGTCAGCGGCGTGGGGTGGTACATGAGCAAGCATTCGCTGGGGCTGTACGGGTCGCGGCCACCGGCCGGCGGCTGGCGGCGGGTCGACGCGGCGGCCGTGCAGGCGGAAATCGACGCCGGCCCCGGTGTAGAGGTTGCGGCGCAGCCGGAAGGTGCCGGGCGCATCGAAACCTATACCGTCATGCACGATCGTGACGACCGGCCCGCCCAGGGCATTGTCCTGGGCCGCCTGGACGACGGCCGCCGATTCATCGCCAACACCCCTACCGACCCGGACCTGCTCAATGCCATGACCGACGAGGAGTTTCTCAACCGCGCCGGCCACGTGCGCAGCAACGGTCAACGCAATCTGTTCACCCCGAGAGGGTGAGACGAGGAGGATAGACCATGAGTGCAGTGCCCGAAATTGAATTCGACCAGGCCAGCGTGGCCCAGCGCATGCGTGACATCCGCGAGGCCGCCCGCGGCGTGAGCGAGGGCTTTAGCCGGGCATACATGCGCGAGTGCATTGACAATCACCGCTTTCCACAGGAAGCCTGGGAAGCCCTGGGTGAGTACGGGCTGCTCGGCATCACCATACCGGAGGAATTGGGCGGTTCAGGCGGTGGGCAAGTGGAACTGGTCGCGCTGATGGAGACCTTGGCCGAGGCAGGCCTGGTGCTGCCCATGCTCCTACTCACAGGCTTCGCGCGGGTACCCATCATCCGCAACGGCACCCCCTATCAGATCGAGCGTTTCGTCAAACCCACGATCAGTGGCGCCGAGAAGTTGTGCTTTGGCATTACCGAGCCGGACGCCGGCACCAACAGCTTCGCGATGTCCTCGCTGGCGACGCAGGATGGCGACGGCTATCGGCTGACCGGCCGCAAGGTGTTTATCTCCGGTGCGGCGGACGCCGACCGCATGCTGGTGGTCGCTCGCACGCAAAAGGTGGGCGAGGTCGAGCGCCGCACTGAGGGCATGTCACTGTTCGTGGTGGATACCGACGCGCCCGGCGTGGAACTGCAACCCCTGAATATCGACGTCGGCTGGCCGGAGCGTCAGTACCTGGTATTTTTCGATGAAGTCCAGCTGGATGCCGACCGCCTGATCGGCCAGCCGGGGCAGGGCCTGGCCGGCATGTTCGAAGCGCTGAACTCGGAACGCCTGCTGGTGACCGCCATGTCCGTGGGCCTGGGCAACTACGCACTGAAAAAGGCCGTGGCCTACGCCAACGAGCGCAAACCCTTCGGCGTACCCATCGGCAGCTACCAGGCCCTGCAGCATCGGCTGGCCGAGGCCAAGGCCGAACTGGAAGCCGCGCGGCTGATGATGATTCAGGCCGCCGCGACCTTCGATGCGGGCGGCAATGCCGGCGCCCATGCCAACATGGCCAAGTTGCTGGGTTCGCGCGCCGCGGTCAAGGCCGTCGAGGCCGCGCTGCAAACCCACGGCGGCTACGGTTTCGACCGGGACTACGACATCATCACGCTATGGCCGTCGGCGCGACTGATGGAGATCGCGCCCATCAACAACGAAATGCTGCTCAACTACATCGGCGAACATGTCCTCGGCCTGCCCAAATCCTACTGAGACGCCCCGCGTGATCGAGCGCGACGGATTCACGGCCCCGGACGGCCAGGATATCGCCCTGTGGCGCTGGCCGCATACGCCAGGTCGTCCCACCCTGCACTGGGCGCATGCGACAGGCTTCCATGGCCGCCTGTACCAACCGCTGCTGGACGATTTGGCGCGCGATTGCAATGTGCTGGCCTGGGACATGCGCGGCCACGGCGCCAGCGCCGGGGCGGCGGACATGGCGACATTCCGCGGCTGGGAAACCTACTACCAGGACCTCACCGCCTGGCTGCAGAGCCTGGATGAGCCGGTCTGGCTGGCTGGCCATTCCATCGGTGCCACCACCAGCATCATGGCCGCCGCCCGCCGGCCGGAGATGGTGCGGGGCTTGATTCTGGCGGAACCCGTGATCATGGATCGCTGGCAGGGCTGGCAGTTATGGTTGGCGAAGTTGCTTCGCCAGTCGTACCGCTTCTCCCTCGCCGCCGGCGCGGCACGCCGGCGCCGGGAGTTCGACTCGCATGCCGCAGCCCTTGACAACTTCCGTGGCCGCGGTGGCTTCAAGACCTGGCCCGAGGCCTGGCTTGAAGCCTATGTCCAGCATGGCCTCGTACAGAGTGGTAATCGCTTTCGCCTGGCCTGCGCGCCCGAATGGGAGAGCACCACCTTCGCCCATACCGAACACAATCCCTGGCCCGGCATCCGTCGACTGCGGTGTCCTGTGATTGCGCTGGCTGCGGATCGCGCATCAACCTTCTCGCCCAAGGCGCGCCAACGCCTGCGCGCCATGCTACCTATGGCTCAGGTGAACGCCCTCGCCGGAACGACCCATTTCCTGCCCATGGAGCGACCGGGCGCGGTACGCGATGCCGTACTGCAGACGATCTCGCCCAAATACAGCCGAATGTCATCATAGCTATGGGCTGTGCACCCCGCCAGCCCTGTGGGCGTCCGAATTGGGCGGGCATGGAGACCGCCACGCAGTGGTCAGGGCATCACGGTCGTGCCCGGCAGTCAGGTGATCGGAGAGGCGAAGTGATGCTCCAAAATGTGTGCGAGCGACTGAGATACGGCCGAACTTGGAGCCAGAATGATTCAGGGCTTCTTAAACCTGCCGCCACTCCGAGCCTTAGAAATCGATGACTTAGGCGATCATTACCGGGTGCTAGCAGACGGGCAGGCCGAACCGGCCTGCTGCCCGCAGTGTCAACGCGATACCATGCAAGGGCACGGGCGCCAACGACAAGAGTTCATCGATACACCGATGCATGGTAAGCGCGTGTTGATCGAGATAGAGCGGCGCCGTTATCGGTGCAAGATCTGCGGGAAAACCACATTCAGTGGATTGCTCAATGTGGAGTCGAAGCGCCAAGCGACCTCTAGGGCGCTGCTGAAATAGCGCCCAAATCTCGATGCGAAGCCCGACCAGCCAAGCGTATTC
>NZ_APNF01000026.1:0-6298 GCF_040361235.1 Salinisphaera sp. S4-8
GACAACTCAGCAGGAAAGCCGCCTAGCTTCTTTCCTCATACACCAGATTTGACAGTAACTCCGTCCACCGTGCGCGACGTCTTGAACCTTCAGCCTAACCAGATCACACCCGCGTAGCTTGCTGTCGATCGCGAGATTAAACAGTGCAAGATCTCGCGTCTGGGTCGCAAGCTCTAGCCGTACCCGAATGGCCCAGATCTCCTTGAGCTTTAGCGGCGGCTTCGGAGCGACTAGGCGGCCTTTGTTCCACGGAATGATGGACCCTTTAGAAGAAGCACCTTTCCATTGGCCGATATACTCCATGACGATTCCCTTTGATGAACGGAACCGTAAATATCCGACCGATTACCCGTGATCAGGTAGCGACCCAAAGCCGACAGTCAGTAAACCGTCGTGGATAAAGTTGGCGATTCAGAGTCGCACGTCTACGAAAGATCTAGCGATGTTCGATAGCTTGACGTCTGGTGCCGGGTCCGCGGCGATTCAACCCTGACCACCGAATTCGGGCTTGCGCTTTTGTGCGAACGCAGCGACACCTTCCATGCCGTCGGCGGAGGCGGCCATCTGCGACAACGACACCGCTTCGTCTTCGAGATGGGTCTCGAGCGTATCCGCGAGGCTCGCCCGCACCAGGCGTTTGACGGCGCCGTAGGCTGCGGTCGGGCCGGCCGCGAGACGCTCAGCGAACGAGGTTACTTCGGCATCGAAATCCTCGGCCGCAACCACTTGATTGACGAGCCCCCATTCGTGGGCTTCCGCTGCCGACAGGCGGCGATTGGTGAGCAGCAGCTCCATCACACGGCGATAGCCGACGATCCGCGGCAGATACCAGGTCGTGCTGCTGTCCGGCGATAGACCAATCGCGGTGAACGCCGACGAGAAGGTCGCATGCTCGGCAGCCAGGACATAGTCGCTGGCCGCGACGATACCCAGACCCGCCCCGGCAGCCACCCCGTTCACTGCAGCGATCACGGGCGCATCCATGCGCGATAGACGTGCGATCGACATATGCAGATTGCCTGCCATCTCACGGATTTCGGCCGGCAGCCGGGATCCGCTCTGGGCAAAGCCACCGACGTCGCCACCCGCACAGAAGGCTTTTTCGCCGGTGCCCCGGATCAGTACGGCACGTACCGCGGGATCCGAACACATCGCGTTGACGATATCGCAAAGCTCGCGGCCGCCATCGGGGTCGATGGCGTTGTATGCCGAAGGTCGATCGATCGTCAGATGGGCGATCGCATTCTCGAGTTCGTAGGTGAACATGACATGTCCTTTAAAGTCGTCGGCCGTCGCCGGCTCACGCGGTCCAGCGATAACGGCTCTGGGTTGTACCGGATGGCCCCGGCTACCAGGATTCGCGCCAGGGCCGCAGATCCAGTTCGTGCGTCCATGCGGTGGGATCCTGGCAATGCAGGTGCCAGTAGTTCTCGGCAATGGCTTCGGTCGAGAGACTGCCCTGGCTGCCCTTGGACAACCGATACAAACGACCCGCGCCACCGCCGAATTTGTTGACCCGGTCGCCATCCACCACGCCGTCGACCACCACATGCGCCACATGGATGCCTTCGGGGCCGAACTCACGGGCCATCGCCTGGGCAAACATGCGCAGGCCGGCCTTGGCCGAGGCAAAGGCGCCGAACTTGGGCTTGCCGCGCATCGAGGCCGACGCGCCCGTGAAGATCAACGTGCCCTTGCCCAGCGGCTGCATGCGCCGCAACGTCTCCTGACCGACCAGAAAGCCGCTGAAGCAGCATTCCCGCCAGAGGCCCTCGACGAACTCGGGCGACATGTCCAGCAGATCCTTGAACCGATTGCTGCCGACATTGAAGGCCACGAGTTCCGGCACGGTCGCGCCAAGGGCAACCTGTACGCATTCGGTAGAGCATGCCTTCAACCGTCAGACGTAAATCCGATTTGTCGTAGATCGACTCGGCAAGCAAAACACGCTTGAGCTTGGACCAATGCTCATCTGTGAGTATTTGTCGGGCCATCGCAGGCTCGTCGTTGTGTTGCTGGTAACACCACAATACGAGCCTGCCTTTCCTACAATCAATAACTTAGCGCGAAACGGCAACACGCCCTAGGAGAAATAACATGATTAGCAAAGCACTCTGGGTTCCGCTGCAAGCCAAACCCGGCAAGGAAGCCGATGTCGAGGCTTTTCTCGACAGCGGCCTTGAACTGGTCCAAAACGAACCCGGCACCAAAACCTGGTACGCCGTCAAGCTGGGGCCGGCGTCCTACGGCATCTTCGACACGTTTGACAACGAGTCCGGCCGCGATGCCCACCTGGCCGGCGAGGTCGCCAAGGCGCTGATGAACCAGGCCCCGGACCTGTTTGCCGAGCAGCCGCAAATCAACAAGGTCGACGTGCTGGCGGCGAAATAGCCGGCGCGCCGGTTTTCAGGAGGCCCATGTCATGAGTACGCGTCAGTCAACGCAAACGACGCCGGGCGCCGAGTCGGCGTTATCGCCCGGCGAGCGCGCTCCGGACTTCAACTTGGCGCGCTCGCCCGGCGACTCACTGTCGCTGGGCGATTTGCGCGGTCAGCCGGTGGTACTGGTGTTCTACCCGGCCGACTGGAGCCCGGTATGCGGTGGCCAATTGGCGCTGTACAATGAGATTCTGGAGGAATTCCAACGCTTCGACGCGCGCTTGCTGGGCATCTCGGTCGATGGTGTCTGGTGCCACAAGGCGTTCGCCGAGGATAAGAATCTGGAATTTGATCTGCTGGCCGATTTCGAGCCCAAAGGCGCGGTCGCCCGGGCCTACGGTGTTTACCGAGAAGACGACGGCGTAACCGAGCGCGCGCTGTTCGTCATCGACGGCGACGGCGTCATCCGCTGGAGCACTGTCTCGCCCATCGATGTCGATCCCGGCGCCGACGGCATCCTGGCCGCGCTCGAAGACTTGGATGAACAGGAGGCCGCCCAATGAACGCTTCATCCCTCACCCCGATCGACGAAACCGATCATACCCAAGGCCCCGATGATGCCCCGGTCACCCTGATCGAATACGGCGACTTTGAGTGCCCCCTCTGCGGCCAGGCCTACCTGATCGTCGAGCGGCTAAGACGAGACTACGGCGATGACTTGCGCTTCGCCTTTCGCCACCTGCCACTAAACAAGGTGCACCCGCACGCCGCGCAGGCCGCCCAGGCCGCGGAAGCGGCCGGCGCGCAGGATGCGTTCTGGGCGATGCATGCTGCCCTGTTCGAGCACCAGCGCGCCCTCGAATACGAAGACCTGAAAGGCTACGCCGAGGATTTGGCATTGGATACCGAGCGCTTTGCGCGCGAACTTGACGAACGGGTCTATAACAAGCGTGTGCAAGCCGATCTACGGGGCGGCGTGCGCGCCGGCGCCAACGGCACGCCGACGTTTTTCATCAACGGCGTACGCCACGACGGCGACTTCGACTTCGATACGTTGTCGCAGGCCATAACAAAGGCAGGCGCATAAACCCTTGGCGGGGGGACTTCGATATTCAATGAGGAGCAATACGATGCCCGACGAACTCAACGGCAGAAAAATCGCGATACTGGCCACCGACGGCTTTGAACAGGTCGAGCTGACCGAACCGCGCCAGGCCCTCATCGACGCCGGCGCCGAGACCGTGGTGGTCGCGCCCAAGGACGGGTCCATCAAGGGCTGGAAATTCACGGACTGGGGCGACAGCGTTGACGTCGACGTGACCCTGGACGGCGCCGATGCCGACGACTATGACGGCCTGCTGCTGCCCGGCGGGGTGATGAATCCGGACAGCCTGCGCCGCGACGAATCCGCGCTGGCGTTCGTCCGCGCGTTCTTTGAAGCCGGCAAGCCGGTCGCGGCGATCTGCCATGCGCCCTGGACGCTGATCGACGCGCAGCAGGTGTCCGGCAAGCGCATGACCTCGTTTCACACGCTGCAGACCGACCTGAAAAACGCCGGCGCGAACTGGGTGGACGAAGAAGTGGTGGTCGACCAGGGCCTGGTCACCAGCCGCAGCCCCGACGATATCCCGGCGTTCAACGCCAAGATGGTCGAGGAATTCGCCGAAGGCAAGCACCGCGCGTCGGCCACCGGTTAGCGATCGCCAATCCCGCTTATCCAGTCGGAGGAATTGTCATGTACTACCCCAACAGCGTTTCGCTGGAAGACGCCCAGCGAGTCATCGCCGCCGGCATCGACAAATCCCAGGAGACCGGCCAGCCGGAAAATATCGCAGTGGTCGACGCCGGCGGCAACTTAGTCGCCCATGCGCGCATGGACGGCGCCTGGATCGGCAGTGTCGATATTGCCATCAACAAGGCGTTTACCAGCCGCGCCTTCGATCTGTCGACCAAGGATCTGGGGGCGAACGCGCAGCCGGGCGAGCAGTTTTTCGGCATCCAGATGTCCAACCACGGTCGCGTCATGACTTTTGCCGGCGGCGTGCCGTTGCAAAGCGAAGATCGCGTGGTGTGCGCGGTCGGCGTAAGCGGCGGTAGCGGGGACCAGGATCAAAGCGTCGCCGAGGTGGCGGCCCAGGCTTTTTAAATACCGAGTTTTGTACCGACATACCCACGAGGCACGCTATGGAGTTTGTATCCAACCCGCCGCCGCGATCCCCCGCACCCCCGAGCCGCGCCCGCCCATCCAAGACGTCTACGGTCAGGATACCGAGGCTGGCGGGGTCAGCGATGGCGTCATGCGCTGGAGCTGGATGATGGCCATGCAGGCATCGCCCAAGGCCACGCTGGATTGCGTGGACGCTTTCGGCCGCACCGATCTCAGGCCCGATATGGATGCCTTCAATGTGCCCACCCTGGTGGTGCACGGCACCGGCGATGCCACCGTGCCCATTGACGCCACCGGCCGCGCCGCCGCCAAGGCGATCGGCAGCAACGCCGAGCTCAAGGAGTACGACGGCGCGCCGCACGGGCTGATCGTCACCCACGCCGAGCAACTCAATTAAAGACCTATTGGCTTTTCTCAACGGTTGAACACAGCACCGTGCAAAGCACCAAAGGCCCCAACAAGGAGTCACGTATGACCCGAGCTATTCGTTTCCACGAGACCGGCGGCCCGGACGTTCTGCAATACGAAGACATCGAAATCGGCGCGCCCGGCCGCGGCGAAGTTTGTATCAACGTCGAGGCCATCGGCTTGAACCGCGCCGAAGCGATGTTTCGCCAAGGCGCCTATCTGGAAGACCCGAAGCTGCCCGCCGGCGTCGGCTACGAAGGCGCCGGCACCGTCGAGGCGGTCGGCGACGGCGTCGAAGGCCTGGCCGAAGGCGACGCGGTGTCGGTGATCCCGGCGTTTTCGATGAACGACTACAGCTTCTACGCCGAACAGGCGATTGTGCCGGCACACGCAGTCACATCACGGCCGAAAGGTCTCGACGCCGTCCAGGCATCGGCTGTGTGGATGCCGTTTTTGACCGCCTACGGCGCACTCATCGAATTGGGCCAGCTCACCAAAGGTGACGCCGTCATCATCCCGGCGGCTTCCAGCAGTGTTGGTTTGGCCGCCATTCAGATCGCCAATAGCGTCGGCGCGGTGTCGATCGCGGCAACCCGCACTTCGGGCAAAGCCGACGACCTGAAAAAAGCCGGCGCCGCCCATGTCGTGGCGACCGAGGAACAGGACATTGTCGCCGAAGTTATGCGTATCACCGGTAACAAAGGCGCGCGCATGGTCTTCGATCCGGTGGCCGGCCCGCAGGTCGAAACGCTTGTCGACGCCATGGGCGCCGGCGGCATCGTGTTCATCTATGGCGCGTTGGCCGGCAAGCCGACGCCGTTTCCGATGATCGCGGGTATGAACAAGGCGCTAACCATGCGCGGCTATACCCTTTTCGAGGTCATCGGCGACGCCGGCCGCTTCGAGCGCGGCAAGAAGTTTGTCACCGACGGCCTGGAAAAAGGCGATTTCAAGGCCACGGTGTCCAAGACTTTCGACTTCGAGGACATGGTCGAAGCCCACAAGTATATGGAATCCAACCAGCAATTCGGCAAGATCGTTGTCACGGTCGGCGGCTAAATTCACCAACCCCCCGCGGCTCGCCGCGGGCACCTCGGCGATGGGGTTTCCAAATCGGCCGGCACGCGTGCCGGTCGCCGGATTGTAAGCCTGGATAATTGGAGAGGATGTTATGAAAATACTCATGGTTTTGACCTCGCACGACCAACTGGGCGATACCGGCAAGCCCACCGGCTTCTGGCTGGAGGAATTCGCCGCACCCTACTATGTCTTCATCGACGCCGGAGCCGAAGTGGCGCTGGCTTCACCGGCCGGCGGCCAGCCGCCGGTCGACCCGGCCAGCGAC
>NZ_APNF01000027.1:0-3753 GCF_040361235.1 Salinisphaera sp. S4-8
TTTGCCACGCTCCCGGCGTGCTGCGTAAAACCAAAGACGCCAACGGCGCGCCATTGGTCAAAGGCAAATCCGTGACCGGGTTTGCCAACAGCGAGGAACAAGGCGCAGGCCTGACCGACGTGGTGCCGTTTCTGGTCGAGGATTCACTCAAGGACAATGGCGGGCACTATTCCAAGGGCGAAGACTGGGCGCCGCACGTCGTCACCGAAAACAATCTGATTACCGGCCAGAATCCGGCGTCCTCGGCGGACACGGCGCAAGCGCTGCTCGAGCAGGTCCGTCAGGCCGCCGGCGCCCGCGACACGGCGGCTGAATAAAAGGGAATAAAAGGGAATAAAAGGGAATAAAAGGGGTCAGACTGAGCTAGCCCGGCTCCCACGGACAGATAAATCAAGCCACGGCTTGATGCGTTTCTTCCATCTCTAACGGCGTTCGGTAGCCTAGCGTTTGATGGATTCGCTGGCGATTGTAGAACACCGCGATGTACTCGAAGATCGCCGTTCGAGCCGCTTGGCGGCTCGCGAACACGCGGCGATCAACGAGTTCGAACTTCAGCGTTGCAAAGAAGCTCTCGGCAACGGCATTGTCCCAGCAGTCGCCCTTTCTCGACATGCTCGAGACCATGCCGAGTTCGGCCAGTCGGCGACGGTACGTTGCCGCCGCATAGGTTTGCCCTCGATCGCTGTGGTGGATCAGGCCGTGCTTGGGCTGACGCTCGTCGACCGCCATCTCCAGCGCTTCGCGCACGAGCGCGGTGTTGTTGCGTGTCGACATGGACCAGCCGACCACCGATCGTGCGTAAAGATCGATCACCACCGCCAGATAAAGCCAGCCTTCGCGGGTCGCGATGAAGGTGACATCGCGCACCCAGGCCTGGTTCGGAGAGGCCGTACGAAACCGCCGACGCAAGACGTTGGGTGCATGGCCTAGATCGGGTCGTGAATGCGTGGTCGCGATAAACCGGCGACGCCGACGCGCCAGAATGCCGTGGTCCCGGTGCAGCCGAGCGACGCGATGCTTGCCGCAAGGGACGCCCGCCTTGTTCAACGCTCGCCAGGTTTTGAGATAGCCATAGGCTTGGCGGTTCTGCTCGTGCGCTTGGCGCATATGCGTCAACAGCGCGCGATCGCGTTCTTGATAGGCGGCCGGCGGCCGCATCTTCCATGCGTAATAACCGGAACGGCTTGCCTGTAGCACCCGGCACATCAGGCTGACCGAATGCTGGCGTTGCTGCGAAGCGATAAAGGCGTACTTCATGGCAGCTCCCTGGCGAAGTGCGCCGCCGCTCTTTTTAAGATGGCGTTCTCTTCTTCGAGCTGCGCTAGCCGTTTCTTCAGATCCGCGACTTCGGAGCGCTGATCCGCTGCGGCGTTTCGGCCGGGCCCGCGAAACGCCTTGTCTTGCCTTTATCTCGCAGTTCGTGTTGCCGCTTGTAGAGCTGGTTACGCATCACGCCCAGTTCGCGTGCCACGTCGGCTGCGGGTTTATCGGATTGATCCAGCAGCTCGACCGCTTACAGCTTGAACTGCTTGAAGTAACGTTTTCTTGTTGCCATCGGACATCTCCTTGGGTCCATTGTCCCTTCTGGTTGATGTCCGTGAAAGCTGGGCCGCTCCAACCTGCCCCCATTTTCCGGGTAAGGAATTGCCTCGTTTTGGGCGGCTAGCAGGGATGGAATTGTCGGCACGAGCTGATATCGTAAGGTCATGACCGACACGCGACACTCTGACCGGCCGTCGAAGGTACGATCCGAAAAACAGCCGATCGAAGTGCGCGAGCGCGACAGCGCGGCATCAGGCGCACCTATCGCTGGGTGGGCGACAGGCGACCGGTTCTCATGGGAGGAAATCCATCAACGCTTGTTGGCGGGCGCCGACGAGGAAGTCGCGGAAAAAACCCGAGTACTGTTCTTCAGCGGCCTGACCGCGGGTTTCGCGATAACCTTGACATTTCTCGGCCTTACTACGGGATTGGCAGCCTTCCCGGACAATCCGTTCCTGGCTTCGCTGCTTTATCCGATCGGTTTTCTCTATATCGTGCTAGGGCGGTACCAGCTCTATACAGAGAACACGCTGCCGCCCGTCAAGCTGGTGCTGACCAGGTTAGCGAGCCTGCCGCTGCTGCTCAGGCTGTGGGCGATTGTGCTGACATCCAACATACTCGGCGCCATGTTCGGCGCCTTTATCCTGTCAGAGGCCGGGGTCGTTTCCGAGGCCGGGGGTGACGCAGCGGCAACCTTGCTGGAGCACAGCTTGGCGACGAGCTGGTGGTCGGTGTTCTTCAAGGCCTTTTTCGCTGGCTGGCTTGTCGCCGGCGTCGTCTGGCTCAGCTTCGCGGCACGGGACACGATCTCGCGCGTGCTGATCATCTACTTCGTCTTCTTCACCATTACCGCAACAGGCCTCTACCACATCATCTCTTCGACCTGCGAGGTGTTCTTCCTCTACTTCCGCAGCGGGATCGATCTCGGCGCCGCTGCCTGGGGACTTCTGCTCCCCGTGGGTCTGGGCAACACAATAGGCGGCGTTGTCGCCTTCTCGCTGGTTGGCTATGTGCAATCCGAACAGCATCGCTACCCAGAGGTCCGCGTGCTGAGCTTGAGGGATATGTTGTTCAGCTGGAAAGGCGGGCGGCCTTTCGGAACACCACGCCCGCGGACACCGCACACCGAGCAATCCACCGGTGAGGTAGACAGAGACACCTCCTAGGTGCGTCGACCCGCGGCGGCCGCAGGTGAGGGCGCCGCCCCATTGATCACGCGGCTCTCAGCTGGGTGCTTGTAAGCGGGAGGTGTCTTGAAAGCGAAGATAAAAGGGGCGAGGTAAAAGGGGTCAGACCCGAATGGCACTCATACCCCCTTAACGGGGGAAAACATTGATATCCAGTTAGGAGCATACGATGTCCAACGAACTCAACGGCAGAAAAATCGCGATACTGGCCACCGACGGCTTTGAACAGGTCGAGCTGACCGAACCGCGCCAGGCCCTCAACGACGCCGGCGCCGAGACCGTGGTGGTCGCGCCCAAGGACGGGTCGATCAAGGGCTGGAAATTCACCGATTAGGGCGACAGCGTTGACGTCGACGTGACGCTGGACAGCGCCGATGCGGGCGATTATGACGCCCTATTGCTGCCCGGCGGCGTGATGAATCCGGACAGCCTGCGCCGCGACGAATCCGCGCTGGCGTTCGTCCGCGCGTTCTTTGAAGCCGGCAAGCCGGTCGCCGCGATCTGCCATGCGCCCTGGACGCTGATCGACGCCCAGCAGGTCGCCGGCAAGCGCATGACCTCATTTCACACGCTGCAGACCGATCTGAAAAACGCCGGCGCGAACTGGGTGGACGAAGAAGTGGTCGTCGACCAGGGTCTGGTCACCAGCCGCAGCCCCGATGATATCCCGGCGTTCAACGCCAAGATGGTCGAGGAATTCGCCGAAGGCAAGCATCGCCCGTCGACCACCGGTTAGTGATCGCCAATCCGGCTTGCCGGCCCTCCAATCGAAAATCTCTGTTTACCTGATTGATGGGCCGGTGCGCGCGAGCTGCCGGAGTGTAACCCCCGACTCACCCGAGAGGATATTATGAAAATACTCATGGTTTTGACCTCGCACGACCAACTCGGCGATACCGGCAAGCCCACCGGCTTCTGGCTGGAGGAATTCGCCGCACCCTACTATGTCTTCATCGACGCTGGAGCCGAAGTGGCGCTGGCTTCACCGGCCGGCGGCCAGCCGCCGGTCGACCCGGCCAGCGAC
>NZ_APNF01000028.1:0-3198 GCF_040361235.1 Salinisphaera sp. S4-8
CCGGCGCATAGCGCCTGGTCGCGTATCAGGCGCTGGGTATCAACATACAAGGTTGGATTAGCGAAAGCGTAATCCAACAAAGAACGAAGCTCGTGTTCCCGCGCGTACCCGCCAGCCTTCAAACGGCCGCGGTGCCTGCGCCATGTTGGCTTACGGCCTGCGACCTAAGCCACCCTACTAGGCTGATGGTGGCGCTTGGATATTCGCTGCGAACGACCGGCGCATCGTATGTTGCTTGGCTACCGTACTATCGGCGCACGTGCCTCGGCGCACTTTGCTATTCGAATCGAGCAACACTATGAAAGAACGGGTGATCCTCTGGTTTCGGCGCGATTTGCGTCTGGCCGACAATCCGGCCCTGCGCGCCGCGCTCGACGGCGAGTTCGATTCGATCGTGCCGGTTTATATCCATGCGCCGCACGAGCTCGGCGACTGGGCGCCGGGTGCTGCGCAACGTGTCTGGCTGCATGAATCGCTCACCGCGCTTGCCGATGCTTTGGAGGCGCTGGGTTCGCGGCTGGTGATTCGCAGCGGCGATACGACCGAGGTGCTCGATACGCTCATCGCCGAAAGTGGCGCGACGGCGGTGTACTGGAACCGCCTTTATGACCCGCACACCATCGCGCGTGATAAAAAGGTCAAGCAACATCTGGAAGGCCGCGACATCGAAACCGCGAGCTTCAAGGCGCATCTGCTGCACGAGCCGTGGACCGTGGAAACCAAACAAGGCGGCCCGTACAAGGTCTTCACGCCGTTCTGGAAAGCCATCAAGAACCGGCCCGTGGACACCCCATTGGCCGCGCCGGACACCCTCCCCGAGGTGTGGTCGCGCATCGGCTCGGAATCGGTGGCCGCGCTCGGGCTGCGTCCGAAGATCGAATGGGATCGCGGTATCCGCGCGACCTGGTCGCCCGGCGAAAACGGCGCCCACGAACGGCTCGAAACATTCGTTAAAGATGTATTGGGCGAATATGACGAGACGCGCGACGCGCCCGCACGCTACGGCACATCCTATCTTTCGCCGCATCTGCACTGGGGCGAAATCGGCCCGCGCCAGATTGTGCATCGGGTGGAAGAATGGATCGACGACCACCGCGGGACGAAAACGCTGCGTGCCCACGCCGACAGCTTCTTGAGCGAAATCGGTTGGCGCGAGTTTTCGCACCATGTGCTCTACCACTTTCCGACTACACCCGATGAGCCGCTCGACCCGCGCTTCAAGGCGTTCCCCTGGTCCGGCGATGACGAGGGCCTGGCGTGCTGGCAGCAAGGGCGTACCGGTATTCCCATGGTCGATGCCGGCATGCGCGAGTTATGGGAAACCGGCTATATGCACAATCGCCTGCGCATGACGGTGGCGTCATTTCTGACCAAGAATCTGCGCGTGGCCTGGCAACACGGCGAGCGCTGGTTCTGGGATACGCTCGTCGACGCGGATCTGGCCAACAACACTCTCGGCTGGCAATGGGCGGCCGGCTGCGGTGCGGATGCCGCGCCCTTCTTCCGTATCTTCAACCCGGCGCGCCAGGGCGAGCGCTTCGATGCGAAGGGCGAATACGTACGTCGCTGGGTGCCGGAACTGGCCGAGCTGGAAAACCGCCACATCCACGAACCCTGGAATGCGCCTTCCAAGGCGCTCAAAGCCGCGAACGTCACCTTGGGCGAGGACTATCCGCAACCCATCGTGGACCTGAAAGCCTCGCGGCGCGAAGCCCTCTCCGCCTTCGACGAGATCAAGAACGACAGCCGATAGTCCTGGCGCGCGACAAAAAAAAGGCTCCCGAAGGAGCCTCTAGTCGTCATCCCCGCACATTGTGATTGTTGGTTGCCCGTCTAAGCGGACATCGGCGGGAAAATTGTTTTAGTAATCGTCGGGTCTGGGACCGTGGTTCTGCCTCCGAAAGCGCCTGCCGCCTGTTATTTTCGATGCCCTTGAGGGCTGGCGTGCAATTCGTTTCCTTGCATTCTTTGTACACGCAGCTGATGGCCGCGTCAACTACTGACGATGCATTCAGGTGACGCAACCACCACCTACTAGATCTTGAGCAGCGTCTCGCGGTAGTACGCCAGCTCGGCCAGCGAATCACGAATATCGTCCATCGCCAGATGGGTCGCCTGTTTCTTGAAACCCTTCGCGACCTCCGGCGCCCAGCGTTTAGCCAGCTCCTTGAGTGTGCTCACATCGATATGCCGATAGTGGAAGAAGGCTTCCAGCTCAGGCATATAGCGGGCAAGAAAGCGCCGGTCCTGACAGATGCTGTTGCCGCACATCGGCGACGCACCGGCCGGAACGTATTCCGCCAGAAAGTCCAGGGTTTCCTGCTGGGCGGCAGCCTCGTCGACGGTGCTGTTGCGCACGCGCTCCACCAGACCGGACTGATTATGCTGGCGTGTATTCCAGGCATCCATGCTGTCCAACAACGCGTCGTTCTGGTGAACCGCGCGCACCGGCCCCTCCGCCAGCACGTTGAGATCCTTATCGGTCACGAGCGTGGCGATTTCGATAATGCGATCGGCCTGCGGGTCGAGACCGGTCATCTCCAGATCGATCCAGATGAGGTTATCGTCAGCGTAGTTCATTGCAGCGGCGTATTTCGGACAAAGCGCCATTGTGCGGGGCGTCGCCCACAAGCGCAAAAGCCCCGCGATGCGCATTCGAACTGATAGCCTGAAACACGTTATTTGCGATAGGAACCGATGTCATGCCCCAGCTCAGCGCACAACATTGCCAGGCCTGCGACGGCAATACGCCCCGCCTCGACGAGGATGCGATCGCCAAGGCCCTGTCGCAGCTGGCCGACCGATGGGCGGTCCGCGACGGCCAACGTATCGCTGCCGCATTCAAGTTCAAGAATTACGGCAAGACCCAGGCGTTCGTGAACGCGGTGGCCTATATCGCCCACCGCGAGATGCACCACCCGGAGATCGCCTTCGGCTACAACCACTGCATAGTCGAGCTCACCACCCACGCCATCGACGGCCTGTCCGACAACGATTTCATTTTTGCCGCCAAGGTCGATCGGCTCGTCGATGATTAAGGGTGCGGGCGCCGCCCTGCTTCGGCCGACGCGATTGCAATGCGCGTTCACCGCATTGGTTCACCGGGGGCTACGTTGCTTGTTGGATTACGCTTCTTGTACGGACCGGAGACATGGGTAACACCCGTGCCAGGACATGGGTAACAGTTTAGCGCGCGTT
>NZ_APNF01000029.1:0-1742 GCF_040361235.1 Salinisphaera sp. S4-8
CGCTTCGTCGAAATCGTTGGTCGATACACCCTTGAGATACAGCCACGGTAGGACCGACTCCAGCCGGCGCGTCTTCTTCAAATAAGGCGGCAGCAATGCCGAGGAAAAGCGTCGGCCGCGTCCGGCGCGATCCCGCGTCTTGGGCAGCGCGACGGCGACCGGGCCAACCCCGGTGAGCACGTCACGTTCAGGCTGATAGCCGTTGCGCACCACAGCCCGCCGCCCGTCGGCGTCTCGGTCGGCATGCGTCTGCAGAAACGCATTGAGCTCGGCCTGAACGGCCTGTTTGATGATGCGTTGTGCACCATCGCGAACCAGATCGGACAGCGCGTCCGCAAAGGCTGGATCAGTAAAGGCAATCGTCGTATCGTCTCGCATGGTGGTGGCACCTCTTCTGTCGTCTGAAATCAGTGATTGGTCTTACTAATTTCAGCAGGTGGGTGCCGCCTCCTTCAATCGCTCATACACCAGAAATGAGCGTAGCTCGGCGTTCGGTCGGACACCGATTTCTACATTGCACATACCATTGTTGTGAAGTCTGCAACGGATAATTCAGTTGTCGACAACCTTATGCTACGTTGTTGAGGAAAATCGCTGCGGACTATCGGTGCTGCGTCAAGACAACGTTCTCGAAATTCTCGATCTGCCGCGAGAAACATTTCGTTACTGGCGGGCCCGACTGTCGCCGCTCGCTCGTCGTGAGCGCGGGCACAACGCGCGTTATTCGACGGGCGAGCTGTTAGGTCTGATGTGTGTGCAGTTATTGGTGGAGGAGCACGATCGTCCGGTTTCTAGGGTCAAGGTTGTCGCGACACCACTATTTGACCAGTGTCGGCACCAGCACTGGCCCGAACTCCGGGACAAATGCATGTTCGTTAATTTCGTCGATAGACGGATTTTGTTGTCGCCATCGCTGAATGAGCGCCCAGCCGGCAGCCAACCGAGCGACGATGTGCTGATGATTGGAGAACTGGTTACACGGATCGAAGCGCTAATTCATGCTGAGCCGGAGATATCCTATATTTCGCCGGTAAATCCGGTTGCGCTGGCCTAGCGAGCTCCTGAAGTCGCTGAGAGGCTTGGGTTATCCAACAGAGCCATTAGGACAATCCGGTCCCGAACACACATAGACGACACAAAACGTTTTCCATGCATTCACGCGGCGCGTGATCGAGCGTGCGTTACGCACCATCGTTGTGTTGCTTTTCGCTCTCGAGATACCCGCTCGCGCGACCGCAGACGGGCGCAGGGCAGTCGACGCGTCGTCACTGACCCGATCGGTATCGGGGCCGATTCACGACTCGCCTTCGCTGCGGAATCGGATGCCCGCGTCTCCCGACAAATAGGGGACGTGTCATCGACGGGGCGCACCCGGTTAGCGCGCTGCATCGGCAATCCTTGTCACCCGGCACACAGAGCGATCAAGACAGTGAAACTACGAGTTTTGTCCGATTTACACCTGGAGTGCTTCGCTGAGCCTGAAGACAGTGGCATCCGTGACGATGTCGAATGTGACGCCGTCGTGCTAGCCGGCGACATCCATAACGGTACGGTTGGTATTGAATGGGCAGCGCGCACGTTCCGAGTGCCCGTGATCTACATCATGGGCAACCACGAATACTATGGTTATGACGCGACCGAGTTATTGCCTAGATGTGTAAACCCACCACATTGTTCACGGATAAGCCCAGGCGGCTGATCGGTGGTTTGTGCTTCAGGCTGGCATGGGGTCGGTGCCAGTT
>NZ_APNF01000030.1:0-1308 GCF_040361235.1 Salinisphaera sp. S4-8
GGTTCATCGCACATTACCGGGAAATGCGTCTCGGATCTTGAGGAAGAAGTAGGCGCTGTCCCGGTAGCCATAGGCCATGCGTTTGATCACCTTGATGCGGTTGTTCATGCCTTCGAGCACGCTGGTATTGAGGCGATAATTCACGCTGGACACGATGCCCTCGACGTAGCGCTTGAGCGTATTCGCAAAGCGGATGACGGGCGCCAGCCGGGTTTCGAGTGCCAGCCGGTACCAGTCGTGCCAGCGCTGTCGGGCTTCAGTCATGCTCGGCGCGAACCACAGCTCTTTGAGTTGGGTCTTGAGCAGATAGACCTGCATCAGGGGTGCGTTGGCCGCGAGCAGTTCATCGAGTCGGACGGCCTGTCGCGCATTCAGATGTTGGCGGTTGCGCAGTAACAGCCAACGGCCGCGCTTGACCGCGCGTCGCGCGGACCGATCACGGCCCATGGCGTTGGCCTGATCGACCCGTACCCGATCGATGACCTCGCGACCGAACTTGGCGATGACATGGAAGCGGTCATAGACCACGACCGCGTTCGGGCATTGGGCCGCGACCTCGAGATCGAAGGCCGTGTTCATATCCATGGCGACTGCTTCGATGTGATGGCAGGCCGAGCCCAACCACTCGAAGAAGGGGCGAATCGCCGCTCTGGAGCGGCCTTCGCCGACCCAGAGCACCTGCCGTGTCTCGGCACAGGCCACGACCGTGGCATAGCGATGCCCCTTGTGCAGGGCGAACTCGTCCATGATCAACCGGCGCAGCCGGGATCGGTCGGGCGTGGGCAACTCGCGTTCGAGCCGGGCGGCGTCCAGGGCCTTGACCGTATGCCAGTGCAGCCCGAGTACGTCGGCGACCTGGCGGATCGGCCACAGCCGCGCCAGCGTCTCGGCATGGCGCGCCAGCGCCCCTGTAAGCGCTCGGCGTCCGTGCAGCCAGGGAATATGCTCGGTACGAACGCCGCAGTGGCCGCAGCGCAACCGGCGCACCGGCACGTCGAGCCACAGGCGTCGATCAATCAGGTCACGCTCGCGAATCCAGCGCCGATTTCGCTCATGCACGATCGACACCGAACGTCGACAGCCGCCACAGCGTGGGGCGTGTCCAGCGCAGGCGGATAGCCGGACGACGAGGCTACCATCAGCCTGCGCAGACCAGCCTGCCGGCTCGAAACCTTCCCAGAAAAGGCAAAGCGGATTAGCCTCGGACATGGCGGCGGCCTTCGCGAGTTGTTAGGTGTGGTAACCCCAACTCTATATGCGAAGCGTCGCCGCTTCTTTACCTACCGTCCCGCTGATCCGCGATGAACC
>NZ_APNF01000031.1:0-1286 GCF_040361235.1 Salinisphaera sp. S4-8
GGGGCTGCTGAAAAACCCCGCCAATTTGCCTGATAATTCGAGCCGAGCGAATTCCTGCAGGAGCGTTGTTGATGAGAAGCCCCGACGCCGAGCAACCGTCGCTGTTCTCCTATTCGCAGACGACGGATTTTGTGCCCGCGGATCATCCGCTGCGCCGGATCCGGTCATTGGTCGATGCCGCGCTGGAGTCGATGGACGGCACGCTCACGGTCAGCTACTCGCGCACGGGCCGGCCGGGCATTGCGCCGGAACGCCTGATCCGGGCGCTGTTGCTGCAGATCCTCTACTCGATCCGCTCCGAGCGCCAGCTCGTTGAGCAGATGCGCTACAACATGCTCTATCGCTGGTTCGTTGGCTTGTCCCTGGACGATGCAGTCTGGGACGCCACCACCTTCACCAAGAACCGGCAACGGTTCATCGACGGCGCGGTCACGGGCCGGCTTCTGGACGCTGTCGTCGATCAGGCCCGGCAACGCCGGCTGTTGTCCGAGCAGCACTTCTGCGTGGACGGCACGTTGATCGATGCCTGGGCCTCGATGGGCAGCTATCGGCGTCAAGATGATGACGACGAGCCGCCCAGTAGCCCGCCCAACTTCAAGGGCGAGACACGGCGCTCGGACACCCATGAATGCAAGACCGATCCCGATGCCCGGCTGTATAAGAAAGCCCCGGGGCAACCCAGTCGGCTGTGTTACATCGGCCACGTACTGACCGACAACCGGCATGCCCTGGTCGTGGATGCCGAGACCACACAGGCCAGCGGCACCGCCGAAGTCGATGCGGCGCTGACGATGCTCGACCGAAGGCCGGGCAAGCGCCGACTGACCGTCGGCGCCGACAAGGGCTATGACCAGCACCGCTTTGTTACCGGCGCACGCCAAGCGAACGTGACGCCGCATGTCGCTCAGCACACGCATCGACGACGATCCGCCGTCGATGGCCGCACCACACGCCATGCCGGCCACGCGAAGTCAATCAACGCCCGCCATCGGGTCGAGACGCCGTTCGGCTGGGGCAAGTACGCCCGGCCGCTCAAACAGACCATGCTGCGTGGTCTCGATCGTGTCGCCGCCCAGGCCAGGCTGGTCTTCGCCAGCTACAACCTGGTGCGGATGGCCGCATTGGAGGCGGCATGAGCGCGTCCCGTGGCCGGACTGCGTCTGGAATCCGGAATTCGAACCTTATCAGCCCGAAAAATGGGCAGAAAATGATCAATGGCCCGCGAATACGCTTGGCTGGTCGGGCTTCGCATCGAGATTTGGGCGCTATTTCAGCAGCGCCCTAGA
>NZ_APNF01000032.1:0-1278 GCF_040361235.1 Salinisphaera sp. S4-8
TGTACGGACCGGAGACATGGGTAACACCCGTGCCAGGACATGGGTAACAGTTTAGCGCGCGTTGCGTAGGTCGATCCGGGTCAGGTGGTGGTGGGCGAAATACAGCGAATAGCAGCCGTCGTTATAGGCGTCCGGTCGAAAGGCGACCGGTAAGCCACGTAGCGCGCAGGAGACTTTTACGATTCGCCCCTTGAAAGGCACGACGCCGTTGGCACGCACGGCGACAACCATATCGTCGGGCGCATACGTGATGGGCGCTAGAGTGCTCGGGAACGCACGCCCACTCGTGCGATAACGCGTGCTCGGGGTGGCCAGACCCAGTGAATCGTGGGGTCGTACGGTGTTATAGATTTCGCGCCAGTGATCGAATGCGCGCTGCAGCTGCGTTCGATCGGTGAAGGCGCGACCGTTGAGCACTTCACCAGCCAGCGTGCGATGAAAGCGCTCGTCCTTGCCGTTGGTCTGTGGATGAGCCGGGCGGCTGAAGCTGACACGGATGCCCAAACGCACCAACCAGATACTCAGCACGGTTAGCCCGCGCGAGTGACCCCGCGGGCTGCCCCAGGGCGAACCGTTGTCCATGTTCATTCGAACCGGTAAACCGTAGCGCCGGAAGGTGTCGGTCAATACCTTTTGCACCGTGGCGCTGCGCATGTCGGGAATGGCGCTCAGCGCCAGGTTATAGCGTGAGTGATCGTCCAGGACCGTCAACGGATCACAGCGGCCGTGGCCGAGCGCAATCGTGCCCTTGAAATCCATCTGCCAGAGATCGTTGGGCGCGTCGTGCTCGAAGCGTTGCCAGGGCTGGCTACGCGCCGCGTCGCGCTCGGGCATTAAGCCGTGTCGGCGCAGGATATGGGTGATGGTGCTGGGCGCCGGCACATCGGTATGACCGCGGTCGAGCAGCACCTGGCGCAACTTGCGCCCGCCCCAGGTCGGATAGCTGCGACGCAGCGCGATCACCACCTGTTCGAGTGACGCATCCGTACGCGTGGGCGAGGCGCGCGGGCGACGTGAGCGATCGGACAGTGGTTGTCCGGCCTTGGCACGGGCCAGCCACTTGTAAGCGGTCTTACGACTGATCCCGAAACGCCGGGCCAGCTCCGAGAGGTTCACGTCCTCGTTGCGGGCCAAAGCAATGAACTCGGTACGTAAGGTCATCGATGTGTGTTCCTTCCAGGGCATGAATCGGTACCTCGACGTCACCCATGAGCGGGCGTCGAGGTGTAACCCATGTCCTGGCACACCTGTTACCTATGTCTCCGGTCTATACAGCTT
>NZ_APNF01000033.1:0-1189 GCF_040361235.1 Salinisphaera sp. S4-8
TGTCCAAATCAAAATTCGAGCGTAACAAGCCGCACGTAAACGTCGGCACGATTGGTCACGTGGACCATGGCAAGACCACGTTGACGGCGGCGCTGACGGTGGTATCGAACCGTTTGTTCGGATCGCAGCTGTCGGCGTTTGACATGATCGACAAGGCGCCGGAAGAGAAGGCGCGTGGTATCACGATCTCGACCTCGCACGTCGAATACGAAAGTGAAGCGCGTCACTACGCCCACGTCGACTGCCCGGGTCACGCCGACTACGTCAAGAACATGATCACCGGTGCCGCCCAGATGGACGGCGCGATTCTGGTGGTTTCGGCTGCTGACGGCCCCATGCCGCAGACGCGTGAGCACATCCTGCTGTCGCGTCAGGTCGGCGTGCCGCATATCGTCGTGTTCCTCAACAAGGCCGACATGGTCGACGACGAAGAGCTGCTCGAGCTCGTCGAAATGGAAGTGCGCGAACTGCTCGACGCCTACGACTTCCCCGGTGACGACACCCCGGTGATCGTCGGCTCCGCGCTCAAGGCGCTGGAAGGCGACGAAGGCGAATACGGCATCGAAGCCATCGCCAAGCTCGTGCGCGCCATGGACGACTTCATTCCCGAGCCGGAACGTGCCGTGGACGGCGCCTTCCTCATGCCGGTCGAAGACGTCTTCTCGATCTCCGGTCGTGGCACCGTCGCCACCGGTCGTGTCGAGCGTGGCATCGTCAATGTCGGCGACGACATCGAAATCGTGGGCATCAACCCCACCACCAAGACCACCGTCACCGGTGTCGAAATGTTCCGTCGTCTGCTCGACCAGGGTCAGGCCGGCGACAACATTGGCGTACTGCTGCGTGGCACCAAGCGTGAAGACATCGAGCGCGGCCAGGTGCTGGCCAAGCCCGGTTCGATCACGCCGCACACCAAGTTCGAATGCGAAGTGTACGTGCTCAAGAAAGAAGAAGGCGGTCGTCATACCCCGTTCTTCAAGGGCTATCGTCCGCAGTTCTACTTCCGCACGACCGACGTGACGGGCGCGTGTGAACTACCGGCCGACACCGAGATGGTGATGCCGGGTGACAACGTCACGATGAACGTCGAACTGATCCACCCGATCGCGATGGAAGAAGGTCTGCGCTTCGCCATTCGTGAAGGCGGCCGCACCGTGGGTGCCGGCGTCGTGACCAAGATTACGGAATA
>NZ_APNF01000034.1:0-1142 GCF_040361235.1 Salinisphaera sp. S4-8
ACGACCGAAGAAAGAACTCAGCGGGCTGACGCCCGCTGACTACGCTGCGCAAATGGCCGCAGAGGCGGCCATTTAAACCTTGGGACTCTGTATCGAAACGCTACTAAAACCGGGGTATGGTCGCGAGAGCAGCGGCGAGCATGTGTTCGCGGTGGTGGATTCGCGCCAGGACGGGCTGGAATTTCTCGGCGACTGGGACAACCTCGGCCAGCGTCTGACCGAATCCGGCGGGGTAGTGATCCGCGATGTGGAAGTCCCCTGGCGCGACGCCCTCGGCTTCGTGAACAAGCGCTATCAGCCCAGCGTGTATGCCACCCTCAACGTGCCGGCCATCCAGCTGGTGTTCACCAGTTTTTATCTGGGCATTGCCGAAGGCGCGCTGGCGGCCGCGCTCGAATACAACCGCCGCAACACGCGCCCCTGGCCCTACGGCGGCGATAACAAGGCCCGCGCTGCCGACGAGTTCTATGTGCTCGACGGTTTTGGCGATCTGCAGTCTCGGCTGTGGGCCAGCCAGGCACTGGTGGAACAGACCGTGGCTGTGGTCGATGAGCTATTGCACCGGCCGCGCGAGACGGTGACAGCCCGCGAGCGCGGGGAAGCGGCCGTGAAAGTAGCCGCGGCTAAGCAGCGCATCGTGGAGACCGGTTTGGATATCGCCACCCGCCTGTACGAATTGACCGGCGCCCGGGCCAGCGCCAACAAGTACGGCTTTGATATCTACTGGCGCAATCTGCGAACCCACAGCCTGCACGACCCGATTGCCTACAAGCGGGTTGAGGTCGGTCGTTTCGCCCTACTCGGCGAGATTCCTGAGCCGACTTGGTACACCTGAGCATGAGCCGCGCCAGGCTGCCGTTAGGTCCATCGAGCGCGCCGGCCGGTTCCTTGGAAAGCGCCCGGTTACGGCGGGCGATGGCATCCTGGCTGGGCAGCGTATCCACGCGTTGTTTCACCGCCTCGCGATCGGCGCGATTGACGGGGTAGCGGCCGTGTTCGACATGTGCCCCGGCTCGGGGTTGGTCCGCCCGAGACTGGGGTCGGGGTGAGTTAAGTATACTGTCCCCGAATAACCCGAATAACCCGAATAACCCGAATAACCCGAATAACCCGAATAACCCGAATAACCCGAATAACCCGAA
>NZ_APNF01000035.1:0-1008 GCF_040361235.1 Salinisphaera sp. S4-8
GGATAAGCCCAGGCGGCTGATCGGTGGTTTGTGCTTCAGGCTGGCATGGGGTCGGTGCCAGTTGTAGTCATGCAGCCAGTACGGCAGATAGGCCGCGCGCTCGTCGGCGTTCTGATAGACATGGGCATACGCCCATTCGTGTAGCGCGGTCTGAATCCAGCGTTCGGCCTTTCCGTTGGTACGCGGCCGGTAGGGCTGCGTGCGCCTGTGCTTGAGTCCGAGTCGGCGACAGGCCTTGGCAAAACGGCGGGACCGATAACAGGCCCCGTTGTCGGTCAGCACGGCTTTGAAGCGCACGCCCAGACGGCGGTAGTAACGCAAGGCCGCCATTAGCGCTCGGACCGCGCTGGCCGCGGTTTCGTCCGGCCAGATCGTGGCGTGCGCGACCCGGCTGTGGTCATCGATGGCCATATGGACATAGTCCCAGCCGGCACCGCGGGACTTGCCGCGTCGATCGCCCGTGACGCGATGGCCGGGGCGCGTAAAACGATTCACTTTCTTGATATCCAGGTGCAATAGATCGCCCGGCGCGGCGTGTTCGTAGCGCTGCGCAGGCTGTGAGGGTTCAAGCGCCGATAATCGATTCAAGCCGGCGCGTTGAAGCACGCGCGCAACCGTCGCGCGGGGCACGCCAGTCTTACGCACGATCGCGCGATAAATAAGCCGTTGTCGGCGCAACCGGATAATACGGGTGCGCTGCGCTTGGCTCAGCCGGTGCGGACACCGTCGCGGTCGACAGCTCCGGTTGGCCAACCCGGCCCAGCCTTCGCGTCGATAGCGATCCAACCATTTGTAGACGGTGCGTGGACTCACGGCCATGGCCTGGGCGACATCAACGGGTCTGAGTCCTTGTTCGATCACGCGCCGCACCAGCACCTGTCGACTGTGCGTCGTGAGTCGCGCATTCTTGTGCGTGTTCATCCGGGTCGCTCCTTAGGTCTGACGGATTTCAGCACCCATCAGCTTCAAGGCTTGCGGCTCGGATGAACAATCTACTGAGAGGTCACA
>NZ_APNF01000036.1:0-962 GCF_040361235.1 Salinisphaera sp. S4-8
CTGGAGTCGGTCCTACCGTGGCTGTATCTCAAGGGTGTATCGACCAACGATTTCGACGAAGCGCTCAAGGCGCTGTTCGGGGACTCGGTCAAAGGCTTGTCGGCATCGACGATCAGTCGCCTGAAAGCCGGCTGGGAGCACGAGTACGACACGGTCAGCGAGCGCGATTGGCGCGGCCACGAGATGGTGTATCTCTGGGCGGATGGCATCTACGTCAACGTGCGCGCCGCCGAGCGGCGCTGTGTGTTGGTGGTCATCGGCTGCGATAGTCACGGCCGCAAGCACTTCCTGGCCATCGAGGAGGGCTTCCGTGAATCGACCGAGAGCTGGAGAGCACTGCTGTTGAGCCTGCGTGATCGCGGGCTGGTCGTCGCGCCCAGGCTCGCCGTCGGCGACGGCGCGATGGGATTTTGGGCCGCGCTGGCCGAGGTCTATCCCAAGACAGCGGTCCAGCGATGCTGGGTGCATAAAACCGCGAACGTGCTCGACAAGCTGCCCAAGCGGATACAGCCGCAGGCCAAAGGCCATCTTCATGAAATATGGCAAGCTGACACACGTCACCACGCCGAGCAGGCCTTTGATCGGTTTGTTGCGATCTACGACGACAAATACCCGAAGGCCACAGCGTGCCTGCAAAAAGACCGCGCTGAACTGCTCGCCTTCTACGACTTCCCGGCGGCACACTGGCAGCATTTGCGGACCAGCAATCCGATCGAGTCCACCTTTGCCACGATTCGCTTGCGTACCGCAGCCACGCGCAACTGCGTGAGCGCCAAAAGTGGACTGTCGCTGGTACACCAACTGGCGATGAGCGCTCAGAAACGCTGGCGCCGCTTACGCGGCTTCAAACAACTCGCCGATGTCATTGATGGCATCCAATTCATCGACGGAATAGACGAGCGACAACTCAGCAGGAAAGCCGCCTAGCTTCTTTCCTCATACACCAGATTTGACAGTAACTC
>NZ_APNF01000037.1:0-907 GCF_040361235.1 Salinisphaera sp. S4-8
AAGCTGATGGGTGTCGAATCCTTCAAGCTTCAGGAGTGACCCGGATGAACACCCACAAGAATGCGCGTTTGACGTTTCATGGTCGAGCCCTTCTGGTCCGTCGTATCCTCGAACACGGTCAGCGCCCGGTCGAGGCCGCCCAGGCGAAGGGCGTGAGCGCCCGGACCGCCTACAAGTGGCTTGCCCGCTATCGAGCGCGAGGGCAGCCCGGTTTGTATGAAGCCAGCTCGCGTCCGGCGCGTTGCCCGCATCGCCTGCCCGAGGCGGCCCGGCAGCGGATTATGGCGTTGCGGCGCGAGCGCCGTATCTATCGCGCGATCAGCGCCGAGGTCGGCGTGCCGGTCACCACGGTCGCGCGCGTGCTTCAGCGCGCCGGCCTGAACCGACTGGCCGAACTCGACCCGGCCCCGCCGATTCGGCGTTATGAGCACGACGCGCCCGGCGATCTACTGCATCTGGACATCAAGAAGCTTGGCCGCTTCAAACGGCCGGGCCATCGGGTGACCGGTAGTCGACAGGCCGGAGCCTCACGCGGGGCAGGCTGGGAGTATGTGCACGTGGCGATCGACGACCACAGCCGAATCAGCTGGGCGACGATCAAGCCGGATGAAACCGGCGCCAGCGCATGGCGCGCGTTGATCGCAGCCGTGCGTTATTACCGCCACTTGGGCGTACGCATCACCCGCGTGCTCACCGACAATGGGGCCTGTTATCGATCGCACGTCTTCGCAAAGGCGTGCCAGCGGCTGGGCATCCGTCATCGCCGCACGCGGGCCTACCGGCCCCGGACGAACGGCAAGGCCGAGCGCCTGATACAGACCGCGCTACACGAATGGGCCTATGCGCGATCCTATGCGCATTCTGAGCAACGTGCGTCACACCTGCCGCACTGGCTGCATCACTATAA
>NZ_APNF01000038.1:0-326 GCF_040361235.1 Salinisphaera sp. S4-8
CAAAGCGTAATCCAACATGGAAACACGGCACTAAATGCCGTGTCGCCCCCGTGGCTGCGGCCAGCCTCGAGGCGGTTTCCTGTTGGCTTACGGCCTGCGGCCTAAGCCAACCTACGCGGCTCCGGCCTGGCCCCGAGGCCGGTCGCGGGCGTAGGCGTAGATACCGTCTCAACCATCAAGTGATTTTGGCAGCTAGGCCCGGATCATAAGGTGTTTTATGTTTGAACACACCGAAGGCGATATGAACGAGCTTTCGCATGACGGCGCCCAGTGCGGACAACGCGGGCTTGCCTCGCTGTCGCAGGCGGTCGTAGAACGTTTTCAAA